>NZ_JBFTHS010000067.1:0-17869 GCF_056394365.1 Lysinibacillus sp. 10T31 | reverse complement strand
ACGTCAAAGGAGCAAGCTCCTTCTCTGTTCGCTCGACTTGCATGTATTAGGCACGCCGCCAGCGTTCGTCCTGAGCCAGGATCAAACTCTCCATAAAAGAAATTTGATTAGCTCAAATTGTTTTGCTGGCATCATGTTTGATGTCCAAATTTTTGTTTCGTTCACCAACTCAAGGTTAGCTACTAAAAACTTTATTGATTACGTTTTGCTTGTTCAGTTTTCAAGGTTCATTTCGTTACCGTTTTCTCAACAGCAACTTTTATATAATATCATGTCGCAAACTCAATGTCAACAACTAATTTATTTAACTTAATTGTTTTTAGTAGATGTCTTAGCGACTTGTATAATATTACACTCTTAGTTTAAAAAGGTCAACACTTTTTTCCGAAGAAAATTTAAGTTTTTCACTTCACTGAGAAGCTTCCTATATAATATTAAGAAAACATTTTAATATTAGACTCACAATCTGAAGTTAATTTGATGTTTTATTGGTATGTAAAATATCATTTCTTCATAATTTCTATTAAAAAAATAAACAAAAAGAGCCTAAGACATAAAAGATTAGACAATCTATTATGCCTTGGCATAATTGCGCCCGGAATCCACCGGAGGCTTTTTGGCCAACAGATGTTTTTTGCGCGAAAGCGTAGTGGCAGATGTTTATTGTGCGAAAGCGTAGCGGCAACAGCATATGTTTTTTGCGCGAAAGCGTAGTGCTAACGTAGCGTCAGCGGCAAGATGTTGGTCACGTTGCCACAGAACGTGGCGTTCTTAGACTGAGTTCCTCTATTTCAGCGAATGTTTGTACACCCGCTGAAAAGGCAACTTAAACCCGCATTCATCTCACCCCCTATAGAGGTGGGAGACTTCTGTAGCTGACGCTTTGCTGTCGCTACCAAAACACTTGCTGAAAGAATTTAAATAAGAGCATGTTTTGATCAATTTCTTCAAAACATGCTCTTTAGATATGTTCCCATATCAAGGTTAATATCATTAATTTAATCAAACTTAATTATAAAGCTACAACGAGCTACTCGTTTTCTGTGGAAAGCTTCGCTCTGCGACAAGAGCACGAAATAGCCCTCCGCTACAATCAGCTAAAAATGGCGATTCAAAAGCAAAATATTAACGAAAAATCCTTTTACCGGTCTACATTTCCCAAAACGACACACCTAATATTTTTTATTCTCCTTCAATATTGTGCAATAAAAAACTTGTTGCCATTTGGAACTGTAAATCATTTTGACGATCCTCTTTATATTTTTTCAACGTTTCGTTTAAGCTGTTAAAGAAGGTAGTGTCTATATTGAAATTATCTTCTGCCTTTTTCAATTTCTTTTCCTCTCGATAAAGCTTAACAGCCTCCTCCGTCGATTCATCCAAGTAACCGTCTAAACGAGCAATTTTATAGCCTAGCTTTTTCAAAGCATTTTGCGTATAAGCAATTTCCTCACTCATATCACCCTCTTTAAAATTCCCTGATAGTGGATGCATTTGGAAAGCGAATAATTCATTTGGTTCAACAACTAAATTAGCTTCAATACCTTGCCCATGAATCCATTCGCGCTTTGGTGTCAGCCATTTATTTGTGGACAATTTAAGCTCTCCACCATTTTTCAGTGACCAAGACTCCTGTACTGTTCCCTTTCCAAAACTCTTGACACCAACAAGGGAGGCACGTCCCCAACTTTTCAAAGCGCCACTAAGTACTTCACTAGCAGATGCACTGCCCGAATTCTGTAAAATAACAATCGGTATTTTGTACATTGTCTGTAAATATTTTTCATCAAAGCTTTTTGATTCCGTTTTTAACGGTTCCATAGCACCTTCAGCATTTTGCATATAGGCAAACACTTTGCCCTTCTCCAATACTGTGCTCAGTAGGGCTGCGACGCTATGTAAATAGCCACCTGGATTATCCCGTACATCAATCACTAATCCTTTTATATCTTGTCGTAGCAACTTACTCGTTTCGGCAACCCACTCATTTGCCGTTTTCTCACCAAAAAGTGAGATTTCCACATAACCTATAGAAGTATTTTCTACGTTCACTACTTCGCTCGTTACTGTTTTATTAGAAATTGCAGCTCGTTCCATCGTCATTTTAATATGTTTATCTTCACTTGGACGATAGACGACAATAGTTACTTTCGTCCCCTTCTCTCCTTGAATTAAATGCATTAATTCACTCATTGTTTTACCATCTACTCGAACGCCATCAACTTGTACAATTTCATCAAGAGAGCGCATTCCTGCCTTATCTGCTGGGGAAGAACGGACTGGAGACACAACAATAAATTTTCCGTTATTTTCAGATAGCTCAATCCCAATGCCCACTCTTTCCTCGGCTAACATTTGTCGGTGTTGTTCTGCCTCTTCCTTCGAATAATAGGTGCTGTAAGGGTCCTTTATAGCATCTGCCATACCACGCAGTGCCCCCTCCACCAATGCATCTTTTTCCGTACTGTATACAGATTTTTCCTCAATTAAATTCAATGCTTCATTAATCGAATCCACCTCTGCGACGACCGGCTCCTTTTTATCCCCTAAATTAAACCAGTCAAAATAAACTCCACTACCTAGCAATAGACTACTAGCAAGTACCCCGACACCCGCCATTATTTTGCGCAAACCTTCCCTCCTCCGTCTCTTCTACTGTATGAAGTTTATTTTTCAAACATACAAGATTAAACTTCAAAATAATTTGTTGAATACTATGATTTTTGTTTCAAGAGTATTCTATTGCGTAACGTGGGTATTTATTTTCTAGCGCGGGTATTCTTTCACCAATCGCGAGTATTTGCCTTCCTTCCGCGAGTATCCTTTCGCCAATCGCGAGTATTTGCCCTCCTTCCGCGAGTATTCTATCGCCAATCGCGGGTATTTGCCTTCCTTCCGCGAGTATCCTATCGCCTATCGCGAGTATTTGACTTCCTTCCGCGAGTATTCTTTCATCAATCGCGAGTATTTGCCTTCCTTCCGCGAGTATTCTTTCATCAATCGCGAGTATTTGCCTTCCTTCCGCGGGTATTCTTTCATCAATCGCGAGTATTTGCCTTTCTTCCGCGAGTATTCTTTCGCCAATCGCGAGTATTTGCCTTCCTTCCGCGAGTATTTCCCCTCCTATCGCGAGTATTTGCCTTCCTTCCGCGAGTATTCCCCCTCCTATCGCGGATATCCTATCACCAATCGCGGGTAATTCCCTCACTTCCGCAGGTATTCATTCACAAATCTTGAGCGCTTTATAAACAAATAAAAAATCTGCTCCGTTTCTACGAAAAAACGAGCAGATTCTTTGATTTATTTTTTAGTCTAATGCATCAACATATTGTTTTAACATTTCCACATTCATTGGCCCTTTAATAGCACGTTGAATATATCCATTTGAGTCAATAAAATAGGTTGTAGGGATCGTTAATATTTGATAGTCAATGCCGACTGATTTTTTCGGGTCTTGATCCAGCAAAATAGGAAATGTTAAATCAAAGCTATCTCTAAATGTCATCACAGAATCTATTTTTGCATCATCTGTAACATCTCGTTCTTGACTTGTTAAATTGACAGCTATTATTTCTACATTATCTTTTTTAGCATATTGCTCATAATAATTTTGCATATGTGGCATTTCTGCCTTACACGGTGGACACCATGTTGCCCAAAAGTTTAACACAACTTTTTTTCCACGAAGCTCACTCAAAGTCACATTTTTACCATCTAAACTTGTTAAAGTAAAATCCGGTGGCGTATCTCCATTTTTTAAACCTATCTTTCTCTCATCCATTTCTTTTCCAAGAGAAGTTGTTTCAATTTCACGATCTTTATCAATCTGTTGTTTTACATATGTACCAATCATCGCGGCTACTAATAACACGACGATAAGTAGCCCAATATTTTTTTTCATTCCTTACCTCCCAATAATTTAGTACTTTCTTTTAATCAATTTCGTTTATACACGTCCAGCACGTTGAATCACTAAACCTAATATAAGTAATATGACGCTCGCACCTACAGCCGGTTGCCATAAACCATGTGGCTGAAAGAGGGCAACAATCATAAGACCAATCGTATATAAAATTAAAGCACGTTTGATAGCTGTTATTTTCCATAATATGAGGACTGTTAGTGTACTTAGCACAAGTAAAGTTATCACTTCGCTAGTGGTTTGATTATCATTTAATAACACTACAAGCCATTGATAGATCGATTGTGTTAAAATGATTGCCCAGCTACAGGCAGCGATTCCAGTTGCGTCAAACTGAATTTTTTGTCGCTTCCACCAAAGCTGTAGCGATGCTGCCATTACCCCTAAAAAGACACCAATTGTTCCACCATTAAAATAAAGGAGTGCAAATGGTTGAGCGATAACAGCTTTAAAATCAGTGACAATTATGCTAAATTTCCAAACGATAATAAAGGTAAAGATTGCGTCACCATATACCCCTGCCCATTTCTTCGGAAATTGTACCCGTAAAACTAACCATACAATGAAAAAGGCCACAAGAAGAGCGACAGCTGTTGCTGGTAATGTTAGTGCCCGAATAGAGTACCATTCTGTATTATTCATCTAATAAATCCTCCAGATAGCTACAGCATAGCATATAATCTTTATATGAATTGTCATTTCACACTGTGTTCAAAAAATCTCCCTGAAACACGCGAAGAAATGGCTCTATATAAACAATTCTATTGAAATACCCATCTAGGTATTCACACTACAAATATATTACATAAAATGATGACATACTAGGAAAAAGGCTTCCAAATTATGCATCTTCTAATAAAATAAGTACAAGGTTCTACAGATGAGTATATTTTTAATTTCAAAAATCGAGATGAGCATATTATGTTGCTTTCCCAAACGTTATTCAGACTGCTCCCACCTACATGAGCTTAGTTGACATTCTATCAATCATTTTGATGATTCTATCCACCGTTTCGATGGTTCTATCCATCACTTTGATCGTTCTATCCATCATTTTGATGGTTCTATCCATCACTTTGACGGTTCTATCCATCACTTTGACGGTTCTATCCATCACTTTGACGGTTCTATCCATCACTTTGACGGTTCTATTCATCACTTTGCTAGTTCTATCCATCATTTCGATGCTTCTATCCACCACTTTGACGGTTCTATCCATCTTTTCGATGCTTCTACCCATCACTTTGCTGGTTCTATCCATCATTTTGATGATTCTATCCACCATTTCAATGCTTCTATCCATCACTTTGACGGTTCTATCCACCATTTCGATGATTCTATCCACCACTTTGACGGCTCTATCCATCATTTCGATGCTTCTATCCACCATTTCGATGCTTCTATCCATCACTTTGACGGTTCTATCCACCGTTTCGATGATTCTATCCACCACTTTGACGGTTCTATCCATCATTTCGATGGTTCTATCCATCACTTTGCCTTTTCTATCTGCCTTAATCATTTCTAAGCGCACAATGCGAAGATCCCCTAACTGACTGCCAATCTTCCTCAGTTTATTGACATTACTCAATCTTGACTAACAAATCTTTTTGGTAGAAGTGGCGAACATTCGCTTTCAGCTTGATGTATAGATACCTAATCAATATTATAGAAGCTTAATGGAAATATAAAAAAAGCTATACATTAGATGAATCCTAATGTATAGCTTTCAATATTTATCAATTATGCCTCGGCATAATTGCGTCCGGAGGCTTTGGGCCAACAAATGTTTATTGCGCGTCAGCGGCATGATGTTGGTCACTCAGTCGTTGCCACAGGATGTGGCGTTCTTAGACTGAGTTCCTCTATTTCAGCGGGTGTTTGGACACCCGCTGCTATAAAGGGGAAGTCATTCGCTGAAAGAAGTTAAATCGGAATATATTTTAATGGATTGTCACTTCCGACTGCTTGTCCTCGCCAAGGGCCGATGTGCACTTCAAAGTGCAAGTGTGGTCCTGTTACTCTTCCAGTCATACCCATAGCTGCTATTTGCTGACCTTGGGATACCTCTGAACCAACACTAACATTGAAAGAACTTAAGTGTGCATAAACTGTCGTATAAATTTGACCGTTGATAGAATGTGTAATGATGACAACATTACCATACGTGCTTAGTGGAGCAGCATAGGAAACAACACCGTCAGCAGCTGCCCAAATTGGAGTACCTGTACTATTTGCAAGATCGATTCCATAATGGAACTCTGAACCGCCAAACTCACGCCAGCCATAAGTCGATGTTAAACGACCATTTGTTGGCTTAATCCATGTACCATTCGATTGAGGAGCATCGACTGTTGAAGATCCAGATCCAGATCCAGACCCGGATCCAGCACCATTATTGCTTGCCGCTGCCTTGGCTGCGGCAGCGGCTGCTGCCTTGCGTTTCGCTTCTTGTTGACGAGCAACTTCAGCTAATCGATTTTGCTCATTAATGATTTTTTGTTGTAATTCCTCACTAATATCAAGGGCCTCAGAATATTCTTTCTCAAGCAATACTTTGTCTGATTTCAGCTTTTCTTGCTCTTTTTCTAATTGATCAATTAATTTGTTTTTCTCAGCTTTCTGTCCATCCAATGATGCTTTTAAACGATCAAGCTCTGCTTTTTTATCTTCGAGCTTTTGACGTTTACTTTCTAAGACTTGCTTTTGTTCCTCTAATTTTTGCTTGTCATCTTTTTGATCCTGGATAATTTGTCGATCTGCTTCAAGCAATGCATTAACAGCAGAGAATCGGTCGATAAAATCTACGAAGCTATTAGAGCCAAGTAATACGTCTATATAGCTAACGGAACCACCCGCTTGGAGGGCACGAGCACGATCCTCTAACAATAAATCACGCTCTTCAATTTTGTGCATAAGCTCTGCTATGTCATCTTTTAAAGACTTTATTTCTGCATTTGTAGATTGAATTTCTGCCCTTACATTTTTGATATTGCTATTCGTTTTATCAATTTCAGCATTTAATGTTTTAATTTGATCTAATAATTTTTGTTGTTTGTTATCATTTTCAGAAATAGCATTTGATTTATTGTTAATGGATGAATTTAAGCCATCCTTCTTTAATTCAATTTGTTTTTTTTCATCTTTTAAATCCGATAAATTAGTTGCATACGCTGATGGAGTTTGGATAAAAAGAAATAGTGCAGATGCTGCAGTAAGTGTTTTTAATGAGTTTTTCGCCATACTTTTCACCGGTTGAACTCCTTTTCGACTCTTATTTTGGTTGATTGTCATTTCGGCCAACACAACTTAGTGTGAAGCCTAACGAAATCTAGACTTTTAAAAACTTTCGTACTGACATGAAACTTCCCCAAATACCAATTAGTACACCGATGAGTAATAGTAGACCGCTTACTTGGTACACAAGAGGTGAGAAATCAAGTACTTGAATAAGTTCGCCTTTTAATCGAGGCGCAATAATTCTATATACATTGTGGTAAAGGGTTGCGATGACCGCAATCGGAATAATAGAACCTAAAATTCCGAGCCACATTCCTTCTAATACAAATGGGATACGCACGAATGAATTCGTTGCTCCGACAAGTTTCATAATTTCTATTTCATCACGACGTGCAATAATGGTAATTCGAATCGTATTAGAAATTAAGAAAATCGCTGTAAATAATAATCCTATAATAAGCACTATCCCTACGTTGCGACTAATATTTAAGAAATTAAATAGTTTTTCTACTTTGCCTTCACCATACATAACGTCATATGTATAATTAAATTTATCAATATTTTTAGCAACAGTAGCTGTTTGCTGAGGATCAGAAGCCTTCACATAAATAACATTACGTAATGGATTACTTTGCTCAAATAGTTTGAAATCGTCCCCAAAATCTTTTACTAATTTCGTTAATTCATTTTCCTTTGTCGAATAGGTCATCTCTTCGATACCTGGTAATTTTTTGATTTTTTCCATGAGCGCTTTTTCAGCAGCTTTATCTGCTGTTTCATCGATTAACACTTTAATTTCAACATCGTTCTCTAAATCAGCTGCTACTTTATTTAAGTTCATCATAATAAGCGCGAATACGCCTACTAATATTAATGTAACTGTAACTGCACTTACTGAGGCAATAGTCATCCAGCTATTACGGCCAAGAGACTTAAAACTTTCTCGGAAATGACGTTTTACTGTATTAAATTTCATAGCCGTAGTCACCTCCGTGCTCATCACGGACAATCATTCCGCCTTCAATTGCAATTACTCGACGACGAATCGTATTTACGATTTCACGGTTATGGGTTGCCATCACAATAGTTGTACCTCTTGCATTAATTTCTTCGAATAAATTCATAATGTCCCAAGATGTCTCAGGGTCAAGATTCCCGGTAGGTTCATCAGCAATAACGACCTTCGGCACATTCACAATAGAACGTGCAATCGAAACACGCTGCTGTTCGCCACCTGAAAGTTCATTAGGGAACATTCTTGCCTTTTGCTTCAGTCCCACGAGCTCTAGAACCTCCATTACCCGACGGCGAATTTCAATTGGTTCTTCCTCGATTACCTCTAGTGCAAACGCTACATTTTCATAAACACTCAAACGAGGTAGCAGTTTGAAGTCTTGGAAAACCACTCCGATTTGACGGCGTAAAAAAGGTACCTTTTTATTTTTCAATTCTGCTAAATTTATGCCATTAACAGTGATTTCTCCCGAAGTAGCTTTTTCCTCGCGGTACATTAATTTAATAAATGTAGATTTACCTGCACCACTTGGACCTACAACATAGACAAATTCACCTTGCTTTATGTTAACGGAAATCCCATTTGTCGCAACAACGCCGTTTGGGTACTTCTTTGTCACATTTTTCATTTCTATCATAATTAGACCACCTAAATCTCTTACCATGTAAGAGGTATTTCGTTCCCTATTATAACACTCTATTTCTCCCTTTTTCATTACAGTTTCATTTCATTCCGTGGTAGTTCCTGCTATTTCGTTATTTCATTGCCACAAAATTAACATAGACTCGACATACAAGAAAGCAGAAATCGAGCCTAATAGTGGAAAGTCGATTTTTGCTTTTCTTATGTTTTTAAGCAGTAAAAAAGCATTCAAGCTATGCTGTTTTGCATAGCCTGAATGCCTTTTGTTATATCAATTATGCCTCGGTAATCATCTCACCACCTATAGAGATGGGAGACTTCTACTGAAGAAGTTATATTTGCTGCTCGTCAGTTGTTGTATAGCGTACTAAAACTGCGCCTGTTTTAGACTCACCTTCGATAAATAGACGATTAGCATTCTCTATTTCTTTATCAAAACGTACTACTTTTGATAAAAATTGATCCTGTGATTCAATTTTTGAAACATCTTGAATACCAACATCTACTTTACCAAAATTCGTAACAATTTTACCGCTTAACGATATTGTACGTGGCACATACAATTCAACAGCTCCTGCGACTGTTTGTGCTTTGATTTTCGATGAATTAGTAGAGCAAGTTGTGACAACAACATGTCCATTAACCGATTTTGCTTCAACTTCATCCAATGCCCCATCTAAATAGACGCGACCATTCAATGTTTCAGCCTCTAAATCTTTACCACGAACATTTGTTAATTCAATGGAACCATTAGAAGAATCTACTTCTGCCTTTCCAAAGTTAAACTTAGAGCCTTTAATCGCACCGTTTAATGTCTTTACTTTTAATTGCTCGAAATCCGTATCTTGTAAAGTAACACTACCGTTCATTAAACGTACTGATAATTTTTCTAATTTATCCTTTGGAACAAGTACTTTAACATTTACTTGAACAAGCTTAAGTTGACTTAAAATTCGTAGTGAATCTCCATCTTCTTTGACAACGAATTGCTCAAGGAAGTTAGCACGCGTTTCTTCTTCACTATCATTGACAAGTGGTGCCTTTACTTTACAAATGACTTGGAAGCTATCTCCTTCAGCAGTTTCTAATGAAAAGTTTCCATTCGGTAATTCAGCAATTATCTTGTCTACATGTTCAGCTGCAACTTCTTCCGTATGTGTAAACTCGAATTTATCACCAAATGGAGAAGTTACATCAAATTCTTTGACCTTTTTTACAGCCGTATTCATCATATCCATAAAGAGTGAACCAATTTGTGATAAGTCTTTACGGAAATCTCGCATTTCTTCTTGGAAATATTTAGAGAAATCTTCATCTTGTTGCGATTGTTGGTCCTTGTGACTTTCATCTTTAAATACTGACTCTTTTTCTGTTGAGGAATTCTGGTCCTCATTTACTACATCATTCATAACATTTTGAGTGGACTTGCTAGGTTGCTCTAATGCTTCTAATAATGTAATCGCCTCTTGCGCTGAAATTGTTCCTTTTTCCACAAGTTCTAAAATTCGTTGACGTTCATTTTGCATAATTAAAATAGCCTCCCTCAGTTCGTTATATTATTTATACGATTCATTTCGTGAAAAGTTTCACCTTAAAGATGAAAATATTGGGTATAGATCTTTTTTAGGCTCATTACCAATAGCGTGGGGTTGATTTCCGTTCCGGCTGGGCGCTTTGCCGCTGACGCTTCGCTTTCGCGCAGATAAAACATTTGTAGCTGCCGCTTTGCTTTCGCTACAGAAAACATTTGTTGTTGCTTTCGCACAGATAAAACATTTGTTGCTGTCGCTACGCTTTCGCACAGATAAAACATTTGTTGGTCACGAAGGCGTTATCACAGGACGTGATGGTTTTAGCCTTCGTTCCTCTATCGCTAATCCCCAAGGAGTCGTCCACCCTCCACTCCAATCAACTTATCCACATGACATACGTTTTAACATAATGTCACCCAACTTCCGATTTTTATCGACATCTGCCTTCGTGCATACAAAAAAAAGTTCGCAACTCCCCTTAGGGAGTTTGCGAACTTTTTATAGTTATTGAGAAGCCTTTTCTAAAACAGCCTCCATACGCATACGATCTCTTGTTAATATCGGTTTTAAATATTTTCCTGTATAAGAGCCACTTACTTCAGCGACTTCTTCTGGTGTACCTGTCGCCACAATAGTACCACCTTTGTCTCCGCCTTCAGGCCCTAAATCGATAATGTAGTCTGCTGTTTTGATGACATCTAAGTTATGTTCGATGACTAGCACAGAATCGCCATTTTCTACAAGACGCTGTAAAACCACGAGTAAACGTGCAATATCATGTGCATGTAAGCCGGTTGTCGGCTCATCTAAAATATAGAATGATTTACCTGTTGAACGACGGTGTAATTCAGAGGCTAATTTGACACGCTGTGCCTCACCACCAGATAAAGTTGTAGCAGGTTGTCCTAATTTCATATAGCCTAATCCTACATCCACGATCGTTTGTAGCTTACGCTGGATTTTTGGAATATTTTCGAAGAATACAACTGCATTTTCAATTGTCATATCTAAAATATCTGCAATGCTCTTATCTTTATATTTCACTTCAAGTGTTTCACGGTTATAACGCTTTCCATGACAGACTTCACACGGTACGTAAACATCTGGTAGGAAATGCATTTCAATCTTTATAATACCGTCACCACGACAAGCTTCACAGCGGCCACCCTTAACGTTGAAGCTAAAGCGACCTTTTTTATAGCCACGTACCTTTGCTTCGTTTGTTGTTGCAAAAACATCTCGAATATCATCAAAAACGCCTGTATACGTAGCTGGATTAGAGCGAGGAGTACGGCCGATTGGTGATTGGTCAATATCAATAACCTTTTCGAGCTCATCAATCCCCGTTACTTCTTTATGTTCACCAGGCTTCACTTTTGAACGATTCAGTTTTTGAGCTAATGACTTATATAAAATTTCATTAATAAGTGTTGATTTTCCTGACCCTGAAACCCCTGTTACTGCAACGAATAAGCCAAGTGGTACATCAACCTTCACATTGCTAAGATTATTTTCCTTGGCACCTTTAATCGATAATTTGCGCCCATTCGGTTTGCGACGCTCAATTGGTAATGGAATAAACTTCTTACCACTTAAATATTGCCCCGTCAAAGACTTTTCGTTTTCCATTACTTCCTGCGGTGTTCCTGCCGCTACAATTTGACCACCATGCACACCTGCGCCAGGACCAACATCAATGAGATAATCAGCCGCCAGCATTGTATCTTCATCGTGCTCGACAACAATAAGCGTATTGCCAATATCACGCATATTTTGCAGTGTACTAATAAGACGGTCATTATCACGTTGATGCAAGCCGATTGATGGCTCGTCTAAAATATAGAGGACGCCCGTTAAACGCGAGCCGATTTGTGTCGCAAGGCGAATTCGTTGAGCTTCTCCCCCTGAAAGTGTCCCTGCTGCTCGACTTAACGTTAAATAATCTAACCCTACATTGACAAGGAAGCCAAGTCGTTCTTCAATTTCACGTAACACAAGTCGAGCAATTTTCATATCCTTTTCGGATAAATCTAGCTCTTTGAAAAATGTATCAGCTTCCTGAATCGAATACTGTGTAACTTCACCAATATGTTTATCTGCTAGTTTTACAGCTAATGTTTCAGGCTTTAAGCGATAACCTTTACAAGATGGACATGCTTGCTGCGCCATATATTTTTCCATTTGTTCACGCACGTAATCAGACGTTGTCTCCTTAAAACGGCGCTCCACATTACGAACAACACCTTCGAATTCAATCATTTGATCTCGCACGTTGCCAAACTCATTTTCATAATGGAAGTGAATTTTATCTTTACCAGAACCATATAAAATTTTATCCATCTTTTCTTTCGGAATATCCTTTACTGGGACGTCCATCGGGATATCATAATGATCGCACACAGCCTTTAATAACTGTGGATAATATTGCGAGCTTGTTGGTTCCCACGGTGCTATTGCATGCTCTAATAAACTACGGTCCCAATCAGGTACTACTAAATCAAGATCCACCTCTTGTGTCGAGCCTAAACCATCACAGCTAGGACAAGCTCCAAATGGACTATTGAATGAAAACATGCGAGGCTCTAGCTCACCGATTGAAAAACCACATATTGGACAAGCATGATGCTCACTAAATAATAATTCCTCATGTTCCATTACATCGACAAGTACACGCCCATCTGCCAAACGTAATGCTGTCTCTAAGGAATCACTAAGACGTGCCGCGACACCTTCCTTCATCACAACACGATCGATGACTACTTCTATAGAATGCTTTTTGTTTTTATCAAGTTCAATTGCATCATCTAAATCACGTAGCTCGCCGTCGATACGTACTCGAACAAAGCCCTGTTTTTTTAAATCTTCCAGTAGCTTTACATGCGTTCCCTTACGCCCTGATACCATCGGAGCAAGTAACTGCATTTTCGTTCTTTCTGGATAAATTAATAAACGATCGACCATCTGCTCAATTGTTTGGGAGGTAATTTCAAAACCATGATTCGGACAAATTGGCTTACCGATGCGCGCAAATAGCAAACGTAAATAATCATAGATTTCCGTTACTGTCCCAACTGTAGAACGTGGGTTACGGCTCGTCGTTTTTTGATCGATTGAAATAGCAGGAGATAATCCCTCTATTGCATCGACATCTGGTTTATCCATTTGACCAAGGAATTGACGGGCATAGGCTGAAAGCGATTCTACATACCGACGTTGTCCCTCTGCATAAATCGTATCAAACGCTAATGATGATTTCCCAGAGCCTGATAAACCTGTTAGTACGACTAATTGATCGCGTGGAATTGTGACATTGATATTTTTTAAATTATGAGCTCGTGCACCTTGCACGACTATTTCAGTATTTTTCACAAGCCATTCACCCTTCTAACTTCAATTCAAATATTGTATCGCGCAGCTCAGCAGCTCGTTCGAAATCGAGCGCTTTTGCTGCTTCCTTCATTTCTACTTCTAGAGTAGCAAGTAACTGATCTCTTTCCGCCTTCGTCAGCTTCTTACCTTTTGTTGCCTTCGTTACATAGGATTCTTCTTCTTCTGCAACCTGTGTCGCACGAATAACATCAGGAATTTTCTTAACAATCGTTTTCGGTGTAATGCCATGCTCTTCGTTATACGCCGCTTGCAGTGTTCGACGACGCTTCGTTTCCTCAATCGCCTTTTTCATCGAATCCGTCATATTATCTGCGTACATAATGACATGACCATTGGCATTACGTGCGGCACGTCCAATCGTTTGAATTAATGAACGCTCTGAACGTAAAAATCCTTCCTTATCAGCATCTAAAATCGCCACAAGGGAAACCTCAGGAATATCTAGCCCTTCTCGCAATAAGTTAATGCCGATTAGAACATCGTAAGTACCTTTACGCAGCTCGCGAATAATTTCAATTCGCTCTAGCGTCTTAATCTCTGAATGCAAGTACTCCACCTTTAAGCCCATTTCTTTCAAATAAGCCGATAAATCCTCTGACATTTTTTTCGTCAATGTTGTAACGAGCACTCGTTCATCACGAGCAATACGACCATGAATCTCATCGATTAAATCATCAATTTGCCCTTCAATAGGACGTACGTCAATTTGTGGATCAAGCAGCCCTGTTGGACGAATAATTTGCTGCACCATTTCCGGAGTATGCTCAAGCTCATACGGGCCAGGTGTTGCTGATACATAAATAGCTTGATGTATATGTTTCTCATATTCTTCAAAACGTAAAGGGCGGTTATCTAGTGCTGATGGCAAACGGAATCCATGCTCAACTAGCACACCTTTACGTGCTTGGTCACCGTTATACATTCCTCGAACTTGTGGCAAAGTAACGTGACTTTCATCGACTACAAGTAAAAAATCATCAGGGAAATAGTCAAGTAGCGTATATGGAGTTGCCCCCGCTTCACGCAATGTTAAATGACGCGAGTAATTTTCGATACCTGAGCAAAAGCCCATTTCACGCATCATTTCTAAATCGTAGCGAGTACGTTGCTCTAAACGCTGTGCCTCTAATAATTTATCCTCTGCACGTAAAAGAGCTAAACGCTCCTCCAACTCTTTTTCAATATTTTCAATGGCCTTTAGCATTTTTTCTTCTCGTGTAACGAAGTGGGATGCAGGGAAAATAGCCACATGATCACGATCCGATAATATTTCACCAGTTAACGCATCCACCTCGCGAATTCGATCGATCTCGTCCCCAAAAAACTCCACGCGGATACAATGCTCATCACGAGATGCAGGGAATATTTCCACTACATCGCCACGTACCCGAAACGTCCCACGTGTAAAACTCACATCATTTCGCTCATACTGTACATCGACCAGTTTTCGAAGCAACTGATTACGTTCAATTTCCATTCCAGTACGCACTGACACGACCATTTCACGATATTCTTCTGGAGAACCTAGACCATATATACAGGACACGGATGCAATAATAATGACATCATCACGCTCGAATAATGCAGATGTTGCAGAGTGACGCAATTTATCAATTTCATCATTAATGCTTGAATCTTTCTCTATATAAGTATCCGTCTGCGGTACATATGCCTCTGGCTGAAAGTAATCATAGTAGCTGACAAAGTATTCAACTGCATTATTAGGGAAGAACTCTTTAAACTCACTATATAATTGACCCGCTAATGTTTTATTGTGTGCCATAATAAGTGTCGGTTTTTTTACCTGTTTAATGACATTAGAGATCGTAAACGTTTTTCCTGTTCCTGTTGCACCGAGCAACGTTTGATGACGTTTACCTGCACGTACACCCTCCACTAATTCCGCAATTGCCTGTGGCTGATCTCCACCAGGCGTATATGGCGCTTGTAAATCAAATGTTTGCACACATGTCCCCGTCCTTTCCTACCAATTTGATACATATATTTTAGCATAGCCTTATTAAAATTTCGAACATTTAACGAACGAATGTTTGTAAAAATTTTTCCGTTTGCTATATTTTGAGGTGACTCTAATAGAACGTATGTAACGAAAAACTCAATTGCAGCCCATCTATAAATAGATTACCCTTTCCAAATGTTAGCTAATCGGGTGGGACGGTGTAAATACATGACCTTAGCAGGAAATTCAATGTGTTTGGGGATGAATTGCTCGTCGAAATCGGGTCTATTAAAGATTTATGCAAGTGCAAGCGGATCCTTGGGAGATTTGATCGAGTAAGAGGGAGAAACAATCAGATAGAATAGAAAACTGCTCAGACCCTGAACGAATTCGAGGTATCCAATCATCCATCTTGCAAATAAAATAGCAAAAAAAATCCCACCCTCCAATAACAGAGAGCGGGGTAGTCATATTATTCACTTACATCTTGGTGTAAAGCTACTAGTTCGGCTGCGTATAGATGAAATGCCTTTTCATCTTTTTCATCGAGTGCTCTATCTATCAGAACCATGAGCTGCTCTTCACGATGCTTACGCTGGATATGATTTAAAAATAAATCTAAATAAATCTCGTTTAATAATTTCTCTGCCTCATCAACTTTCTTTGACTGACCAACGGCTTTTAGAAAATCTGTATACGAATAATATTTATCCAACGATCTCACCTCGATCCTTTTCTAAATTATAAGAAAATTGAAATTAAAATGCAATGCTTAAGAACTGAAATTTACTTCGATTTACTATTAATCTCGTGCAATTTCAAGCAATTTCTCTATGCAATTGCTTGATATATCAATGATTTTCTTCTTTTATCTATATTTTCTGAATTCAAATCTTTGTTCTACACTTCAATAACAAATAGAAAAAGGAGGCTTGCATAAATGTCAGCAAACTACGTCAATGGATATTTAATGTCTTTCAACACCTATTTACTTCAGCCAATTCAGTATGACTCTAAAATTTTCACACGAGTAATTGATAAGCATAATGAACTTATCGTCACACGGAAACCAATGCATATATTACGAAAATCTTGTATCTCACTAGGAACAACCTATGAAGCAGCAAGACATTCCGCCAAACGCTTTTTCGGCAATCAACATAAACTTCCAATCGTTGTCGCTTATGATTATGGTTATCCTTGTATTTTCCTACCAACATATTCACCAAATTCTATCCACAATATTTGGATCGGTCTTCACGCCATTTCGAATATTGTCCAGAGTGAAATGGGCTGTATCGTTACACTGAAAAATGATAAACAGATTGAACTACCTATTCAATATGCTTCGATTAGCAAGCAATTTCTCAATGCATCAATGCTCTATAAACATTACATGAATGAACGTAAGGAGATTAGCAAAGACACTCCGTATCATCCACCTTTTTAACTTCTTTCAGCTACAGATGTTTTGGTAGCGAAAGCGTAGCGTCAGCTACAGTTTTATGTAACGTAAGTGAAACGTCAGTTACAGAAGTCTCCTACCTCTATAGGTGGCGAGATGAATACAGTTTTAAGTCACTTATCAGCGGGTGTTCAAACATCCGCTGAAATAGAGGAACTCAGTCTAAGGACGCCACGTCCTGTGGCAATTTATCTGTGCGAAAGCGTAGCGGCAGCAATAGGGTTTTATCTGTGCGAAAGCGTAGCGGCAGCAACAACACACGACTGAGTGACCAACATCTTGCTGCTGACTCTACGTTAGCACTACGCTTTCGCGCAAAAAACATCTGCTGCTGACGCTACGTTAGCACTGCGCTTTCGCACAAAAAACACTTGCAGGCCTAAGCACAAAGCCGATTCTTGACGCATTGTTTATCTGTAGCGGAAGCAAAGCGACAGCTACAATTATGCCAAGGCATAATTGATTTAGAATAAAAAAAACCCCTCAAAAGCACAATTTCACTGTGCTGATATGCTCCCCTTTAGGTAGACAGATTAAAAAATAAAAATCTGTTTATTGATATGCTCCCCTTTAGGTAGACAGATTAAAAAATAAAAATCTGTTTATCTAGGGGGGCATTTTTTTATGGCTCGAAGTAACCACTCAAAAGATGAAAAATTAGCAGTTCTAAGACTTCTTTACAAAGGACAAAAGACAATTTCAG
>NZ_JBFTHS010000066.1:0-18047 GCF_056394365.1 Lysinibacillus sp. 10T31 | reverse complement strand
TTCTGATATGGTAAGATGGGTATAGCTCATAACGATTCCTCCGTTTGAATGTTGGTGTGGTAACTACATTCTACACGAGGTCGTTATGGGCTTCCTTTATATTGATTTCTGAGTGTTGCACTTAATATTACAATCCGTCACAAACAAAAAAAGAGGGAAATACCCCTCAATCTCTTATATCCATTAATCCCCATTTTCACGCAGATGCTACCTGCTTCACTTGTTGATATCCAAACTTTTTGCTTGCTAATTCAGTCACTTGAGCATCATGTATTTCAGGTACATAATTTTCACCGAGGTTAATTTCATTTGATGATAATCCGAATAACTCTTTTACTTGCCCACAATATAAATGCACTTCAAATCAAATCTCTTTATGATCAAATTTGTTGTCTCTATTAATAATACTACACACCATTTTTATCCATCAGATAGCTTTTCTCTAATCAAAAAAGTTAAAGTCTCTATAGAAAAAACTTTCACTAAAATAAATTCATAAAAACTCCAGTAAAATGGTAAACCCTAAAAAGTTCACCAATAACTATAAATAATAATCCTATACAATTTAGCTGGAGTAAAACCTATTCAAGCGAAAGGATTACGTCATTCACATGCTTCATTTTTTTAAAATGAGTAAAATGTTAATCGATTGATTATAAAAGATCGATTAGGTCATGAAGACATTAAATCATTAAATCAACACAAAAAAACTTCGAATAAGAAAAACATAGGGAGATTTTAGTCTTCCTATGTTTTCATTCATATTATTTATCTGTTTGTTCTTGCTTCTTTTTCAAATACTCCGCACGTATTTTTTCAAGTTGCTGCTTTTTATCAAATTTGGCAGGCTTGTGTTTTTCATGATACTTTGTCACAGCTACCTTACCTTTAGTATCCAATTGATATTTCCCCACTTTGTTCACCTACTTTTCTTATCCTTAAAGAGAATCTAAATATAATATACCTTATTTTACTGAAGTAAACCTTATTAGTGTACTGCTAACCTTGCATATCCGTAACTTAGTAAAATAATTCATCGCTAAATGGTAATTCATTATAATTATCTTTACAACCTTAAATTTGCTGATTCATTTTAAAATCATCAATCAAATCACTAATTTTGACCAAAATACCCCCCCTTCTAGTTATTGATTATTAATAACTAAATGAGAGTTTAATTTTTGAAATATAAATAGTTGTACGTTAATCACATTATTAGTACTTAACAATTCAACTTAGGCATTAGTATGACTGCGTTTATAACCTATTTAGATTATAAGTCCTACTCCTACTCAATCCTTTAGGCTGCTATTTGTATCGTATTACCTAGAATGCTCCTCGATGCAGTCGTATTATTAGTTTTCGACAATATTTTCCCGAATTTATCGGCTGATGTAGATCGATATTTCGCCTCATGGCTATTATGGGCTTACTCCCTAATTCTCATTACTGGTTTTACAAATGCTTCATTCGTGAAAAAATTACTATTCATTCGTCAAATTAAAGGATTTGGCATTATTATCCTAGAAGTAAGTATTGATTAGAATTAAAGGAGGAGAAAAAATGGTTATAGGCTTACATCACGTTCAAATAACAATTCCAAAAGGTGAAGAAGAAAAAGGGAAATATTTTTACTGTCAAGTATTAGGACTAAAAGAAACTGAAAAGCCTGATTCGCTGAAAGGACGAGGTGGATTTTGGTTACAGGTCGGCAATAGAGAGGTCCATGTAGGTACGGAGGATGGCTTTGACAGATTCACGACAAAGGCTCATATTGCTTATCAAGTTGAAAATATCGAGCAGTGGAAAAAGGTATTAGCCGAACACCATATAGAAATTTTCGATTCAGTTCCTATTCCTCATTTTGAACGCTTTGAATTTAGGGATCCATTCGGTAATAGAGTGGAGATGATTCAGGAAATTTAAAGAAAACAGTTGAATAAAAGGCATGCCGTAAAAATATTTTGTGAAATAAAGTATGATCTTCAGCAAATCAACTTATCCACATGACAGACGTTTTAACAAAATATCATCCAACTTTTTAATTTTATCGGAACACTTTTACGTTTTATCGCCCAATTTTTTAGTTTTATGGATTAACTTTCGCGTTTTATCATCCAACTTCTGAATTTTATCGACATCCGTCTTCTAAAGAGCAAAAAAAAGATAAATCGTAGGCATGATGAGAGGATGATTTCCATTCCTACTGGGGGCGTTCGATGACCCGCTTCGCTTGCGCTCCTGGGTCTCATTTGTGGCGCTCTTCTCTCCTAGTACCTAGAAAGAAACTCCCCCTTTTATCGCTAAGTTTTCCGTAGTAAATATATAGGTTGGTAATTGTCGTTTAGCCCTTCGTCATGTCTTTCAAGACCTTCTTCCAACGCTTAGAAATGCTTGTAATGCCTGCCCCTATGGCCTTTCGTTACTTTAACACTTCACCCAACTGAAACATTTGTAATATAACTGTAAATTAAGGCTATGAAGCCTTTTATATCAGGTGTTTGCAGCGAATTCCCATCCACCGTGGTAACATTTACCTCAAAGAAGCCCTACTTTTTCATGCTACGATTAATTCCAGTGACAAACCAAATCAGGATTAATCCTAACATTAGCTTCAGGAGGAATTTAACAACATGAATAAACGATTTTTAACAACAACATTAGCATTGACGATAGGTTTTAGCACAGTGGGGATGGTACAACCAACTGTTCAACCTATAGAAGTAGAGGCTGCAACAACAAATACCCTGAATAACTCACAAGCAGTTAATGCGAAAGCGGATCAGTTAATTCAAACTGGAAAAAGCTTAATGGGTAAGGCGACATACAGCAATTCCGAATACAAGGCTACATATCCTTATAAATTTTCTTGCGCTTCATTTATCATGTACATTTTCGAGAAAAATGGTGTAGATATTGGTACTTATAATGAAGATTATATGATACAGCAAGGAACAGCTGTTAGCAGAAATCAATTACAAAAAGGTGATTTACTATTCTTTAAGAGTAAAAAAACTGGGACAGACCCTGACCACGTTGGTATGTATATTGGGAACAATAAAATGATTCACATGGCTGATTCTAAGCAAAATATCGTTATTTCTGATTTAAATAGCAAACCGTATTATACAGATAATTATGTAGGGGCCCGTAGAGTATTACCTACATTACTTTCAGCTAATCCTGCAACGAAAGGCGATAAAATTGTTGAAAACGCCTTTAATTATAAAAATAAAGTAACTATGAGCTCTACTAATAATGAAGCAAGTCTTCGCTTTACAGCGCCAGGATATGTAGACTTCATCTATCGTAAGAGTGGAATTAAACTGGGTACAACCAATTTAAAGGAACTAATGAATGTTGGAACAACGGTTTCACGTACTAATTTAAAAAAGGGAGATTTAGTGTTCTTTAACAGTGTTAAAGGCTCTAAAACCCCTTCTCTAGTAGCTATCTATGCCGGAGATCAACGTATTATCATTCCAAGTTCTAGTGGTATTACTACAAGAGTACTAATGGTTGATTATTATAAAGAGCATTATATTACAGCAAAACGTGTTTTTTAAGAAAGTTTACTAGAATCATTTCAATTGCTTCAAATTTGAGATGCTCAACAGAATAAATAATAGAAAAAGAAGCTTTCCTTAAGTTTTATTAAAAGTCAAGAAATTATTATAAAATGAAATTATAAAACGGAATCGACATCAATTGTTGATGTTGGTTTGTAATAAAGTTTGATTAAAAGTTTGTTGCAATAGTTGATTTTATAATAGAAGAAACCCACGCATTTTGAAAAAAGTTTGATCAAAATGCGTGGGTTTTATTTAAATGCGAAGTTATTTTTATCAAACTATATTACAAATAATCGAACTTTATTATAAATGATCAATCTTTTTTTACAAACTACAACTCTTTTTTCTTCCATCATTAGGATATTAATTTATTTAAGAAACATTTTTTATCTCTTTACGAACAAATTCACATGTCCAATAACCTAAAAATGAATTTAAACTTCTGTATATTGTCCAATCTTTCTGAATTTCTCATAGCGATCTTCAATTAATTGTTCGCCATTTAGAGAATTCAATGCTTTTAGTGTGACGCTTATACATTCTTTTATATAAGATGCTTGCTTCGCAACATTGCGGTGTGCTCCACCAGTTATTTCAGGGATTATTCCATCAATAACGTCGAGCTCTTTTAAGTCAGGTGCTGTTATACGCATTGCTTCTGCAGCTTGCTTCCCTAGGCTACCATCTCGCCATAAGATCGATGCAGCCCCTTCAGGCGAGATAACCGAATACGTTGAGTTCTCTAACATAAAGACGCGATTAGCTACCCCTAATGCAATGGCACCCCCACTTCCGCCTTCCCCAATAACAATACTAATAACTGGTACTGTTAGAATCGCCATTTCAGAGAGAGTTCTAGCAATGGCTTCACTTGGGCCGCGTTCCTCGGCTGCCTTACCCGGATAGGCTCCTTTTGTATCAATAAAACAAATAATTGGGCGCTTAAATTTCTCAGCTTGCTTCATTAAGCGTAATGCCTTACGATATCCTTCAGGGTGTGGCATACCAAAATTTCGTCGAATATTTTCTTTAGTTGATTTTCCGCGTTGATGTCCAACAATTGTTACGGGCTGTTCTTCAAAGAGAGCAATTCCTCCAAGAATAGCTGCATCATCACCAAATGTACGATCTCCATGTAACTCAATAAAGTTTTCACACATAGCTTCTATATATTGTAAAGTAGTTGGTCGTTCTGGATGTCTAGCAACCTGTACACGATCCCATGGCTTCATATTGGCATAAATAGATTGTTCTAGCTGTGTTAGACGTGTTTCAAGCTTTTCGATTTCGCTTGTCATATCTACATCTGCCTCTGTAGCAATCGTTTTTAATTCATCAATTTTTTCTCGTAATTGTACTACTGGTTCTTCAAAAGCTAAATTTTTAGACATGTTGCACACCGCCTTTTGTATGCATTTTTACAAGCATTACTACTTGATTTCGTAAATCCTTCCGATGGAAAACTGCATCAAGCTGACCATGCTCTAGTAAAAACTCTGACTTTTGGAAATCATTTGGTAATTTTTCCCTTAATGTTTCTTCAATGACACGGCGACCAGCAAAGCCAATCAATGCTTGTGGTTCAGCAATATTAATATCTCCAACAGAGGCAAAGCTTGCTGAAACGCCACCGTATGTAGGATGCGTCATGATCGAAATAAATAATAGTCCTTCTTCACTATGACGTTTTAATGCCACACTCGTTTTTACCATTTGCATTAATGATAGAATACCTTCTTGCATGCGCGCTCCACCACTAGCAGTAAAAATAATAACCGGTAAACGTAATTCAATAGCTTTTTCAACGGCACGTGTGATTTTTTCTCCTACAACGGAGCCCATTGAGCCCATACGGAAATGAGAATCCATAATGGCTACAACAATTTCTTCTCCATCAAGAGTACCTAACCCAGTCAGTACAGCTTCGCTTAATCCCGTTTGTTGTTTAGCCACTGAAATTTTTTCTACATAATCAGGGAAATTAAGTGGATTACTTGTTTGTAAATGATCATCCATTGAAACAAATGAACCTTCATCTAAGAGATATGCTACGCGCTCCTGTGCAGTCATTTTGAAATGATGGTCGCATTTTGTACACACTTTATGATTTTTTTCTAATTCCTTTGTTAACTGAATGTGACGGCATTCTGGACATTTTGTCATAAGTCCTTCTGGAAATCCCTTTTCCTGTCCGTCCTCTTTCTTTTTACTAAATAAGCTACGTATTACCATGTTTTACTCCCCCTTTGTTGTCTAAATGCCTTGTTCAGCATTCATCCACTGTTCGTAAGCTTTTAATGCTTCTTTTTCATAGCCAAGCTGCATCGATTTCAACATAGTTTGAATGATTAATTTTTCTTCTTCTGTTGAGTTTCGATTTAAACGGTCACCGGCATAAACTGCTAACTGAAACCAGACTTTTAGTGAAAGACGATTTCCTGACGTGATGATTATTTCTCGTAAAACATCCCGACAATTAATCGTACTTTCTATCTCTAGCTTTACAAAAAAACTGCCCCACTCTGGTAGTGTTCGCAGAGTCTCTGTACAACTTATAACGCGAATGGCTTCCTTTTCATGAATTTGTCGCGTTAATTCGACATCCTTTTTGATTTTTCATCTTCTAATATAAACATCGACAATATTTCTACGAGCTGATGCTTTTGTAGAAGCTAGATACGTACCTTCCCCATGTCTCGTTTCAATAAGACCTAATAACTCTAAACTTCGCAATGCCTCTCTCGCAGAGGATCGCCCGACACCTAGACGTTCTGAAAGGACTCTTTCGGAAGGTAACTTTTCACCAGCCTGTATTTTTTCTATTTTAATAAGTTGTCGTAATTGTTGGACGATATCTAAAAACACTTTCTTTTGTTCGGTTTTTTTATCCATACGATCAACTCCTCGGTCAATCTATTCGCCTTGGAATAATTATTGCTGTCGCTTTCCTTTCGCGCAGATAAACAATGCATCCAAAGGCTTTATCTTCATTCAGTATCTTCATTCAGTAGGTGTTTGGATACCTACTAAAAAGAAACAAAATCCACCACCTTCAGATGATGGCGTCTCTTACTGAATGAATTCAAAAGTGGTCTGGCCACTTTTGAAGTTGGCTTTATCTTACAAAATAATTATTTGAAAGTAAAGAAAAAACTGCATAAAAATTTATGCAGTTTCTAAAATCCCCTTCAATTTCATATTCTTTTCGTCGTTTGTGCATATTTTATTTTCACTTGAGGTCTACCAAAGCGCTTTTCAAGCGTTCTCTCAATGTAAAGCAATTCATCTTCTAGTAAAAGCTCTTGAACAAGATGAAAAACTTGCGGGAATAAGGTTACAGAAACCGTTCCAAACTCATCCTGAAGCATGTAAACGGCGACCTACAAGGAAAGCACGTACCTGGCATCGTCCGGACGTGGCCCACTGAGCCAATACCCAGGGTTATTAATCGTAACTTTTTTATAATCGTCGCGACTTTATTTTAAACATCGTATCCTTTTTATAAACATCGCATTTAGCCTGATATACTTGATAAGGTAAATCTATATCATCTATAATTTGTGGCTGCCATTCTTCATTGATAATTTTAAAATAAGAATCTGTTAATCTTCGATGGAGAATAGCTTCTTCTGTACCTGCAACAGAGGGCATTCTAGGCTTATCCTCTCGAACACCTTTTATTTCTTCTTTATAGCTGTGTAAAATAGCTTGACCATCTATTAATGGATTACTGGTAGATACTGTTTTAAACGTATCATAGATTTATAGTAGGATTTTAACGCTGATAAAAATCGACTAATTGTATTCGGACTCTTATTAGTTAAATTTACAAAACGAAAAGTGTTTTTATCACGAACCTTACATTTCATCTCATGCATCAAATAATCTTCAATTGCGACACGTACCTTTTCCTGAGGATCATTCCATAGCACCCTGTTCCCTTGATAGTGACTCTCTTTCTCTAACCATTTAAAAAATGGAAGCAAACATTTCAAATAGGATAAAGCAGAGCTTTTATCAATTCTCCCTAAACAATCATGATAATAATCTGTTAAAGGAAGAAAAGGTTGGTTATCTTTAAATACTAGTAACTCATATTTGCTTTCAATAAGCTTCGGACAAAACTCAAACCAATACAATTACTAACCTCCTTTAAACAAGAACTAAAGTTCATATCTTATTGTTTTTCTTCGTAATTGTAAAATGTTTAATCTTTTAATAAATCTATAAAAAATTTATTCAAAATAAAAATGCACACTACTAAAATCAAATTTAGTAGTGTGCATTTTTTATTAAATGTGAAACATTATAAACAAAACGCTATCTAATAAGATGTAAAATACAATTACTCGTACTTAATCTTACAGAGTAGAAGCTTCTTTTTCTATTATTTATTTTTTAATTGATTCGCAAATTCTATCATAGATTTGCTAGACATTGGACCTTTAATAAGTACAATGGTTTCACTATCGAGCTTATGCTTTAGTACATCTAAAACGCCTGTAACATCTTTAAACATATGAACATCTGCCTTGGTGCCATCCTTCAACGCTTGGTTCGCAATATTTTCTGCTCTATTGCCAATAGTAATAAGCGTATCAATATTTCTTTTCGCGACCATTGTGCCAATCTCTCGATGATATTTTTCTTCGAAATTTCCTAATCTCTTAATGTCACCTAAAATAAGAATTACTTTTTTCCCTTTTCCTATCGTATCTAAAACCTTCAGTGCTGCTTCAACAGAAGTCGGGTTATTTGTCCAAGTATCATCTACTATAGTACATTCACCGATGCCTGTAGAAAATTCTAAGTGTCTTGCCATCGCTTTGAATGTTTTTAATTGCGAAATTGCGACAGCAATGGAAAGGCCCATTTCCTTTACGGCAGCTATTGCAGCTAATGCATTGTATACTTGGTGTTCTCCGTATCCTGGAACAAATAAATTGTATTTTTGATTTGACACTTTAAGTACAAATTTCATGCCGCCTTTTGTGAATTGTATATTCGTAGCTTGATAATCTGACTTTTCGTTGACGCCGAAGGTAATAATCTTTCCTTTAAATTTATTTAGGGGGATCTTTTTAATGTTTTCATCATCACC
Organism: Lysinibacillus sp. 10T31; assembly: GCF_056394365.1. Lineage (NCBI taxonomy): Bacteria > Bacillati > Bacillota > Bacilli > Caryophanales > Bacillaceae > Lysinibacillus > Lysinibacillus sp. 10T31. The sequence continues at coordinate 9,374 of NZ_JBFTHS010000066.1, read as the reverse complement.
ATTAATGATTAACGTGCCATCTTTTCTTATTCCTTCTACAATTTCAGCTTTTGCTTTTATATAGCCATCAAGATTATTACATCCATCTAAATGATGAACACCGATATTCGTAATAATACCAATCGTAGGCTGATAGATCATACACTGGTGTTTAATATTCCCTATATTCCCCAATCCTAATTCAAAGATAGCTGCTTTTGTTTTCTGATCGATCCCAGTCAAGTACGGTAAGGATTGCCGTGGCTCATTTTTACTGCTAACAGATGCTTGAACATTCCATTCTTTACTAGCTATATGTTTAATCATTTCTTTCGTTGTCGTTTTACCACATGTTCCGGTCAAAGCAACGACTGGTATTTGAAATAGATTTCTATAATAGTCCATAAATTTCCAATATGCCTGCACAATGCTCTTGACGTGTATAACGGTCGTATTCTTCAGCGCATTTTTCAATTCCACTGATGATTTATCAGAAATGACTAGAGATGGCCCCTTTCGATCTATTTCTTGCCAGTTGATTGTATCACTTTTACTAACAAACATAAGTGTATGATTTTGAGTCAGTTCATGTCGATTATAATAAATTGCATGTTTAACAGACCAACGTTCAGAACCGCTTATTAATTCTCCTTGTAATAATTTTCTTATATCGCTCACACTTATATGTTGCAAGTTAACTACGCCCCCTTTCTATAAAGTATATTTCTGAATAAATGAGTTAAAATGTGACTATGCATTTCAAGCAATTGATTATAGAAATGCTCATTCTAGTAAATGATGAAAAATAACATTTATTTAGGTGAAATCTATTCAGAAGAAGATGTTTTTTTTATTTTTAAATCATCTGCCAACTTAGAAACTTCTTTACTATACATATCTCCTTTAATGAAAAGAATCGTATTTTCATCTACAATATCTTCTAACAATTTATAGACGCGCGTACTATTTTTAAAAATATACACAGGTGAACTCAGTCCTGCCTCAATGGCATGAAGCGCCATAATGCTTGCATGTTCCCCTATCGTAATAAGTACATCGACCCCAATTTCACTAATTAATTCTCCCGCTTGCTCGTGAATAATATACCCCCAAGACCCTAAATCTGTAATCGTCCCAATAACGGCAATCGTTTTCTTGCCTTCTCCGAGCACATTCAAAACTTTTAATCCTGCCTCTAAAGAAGTAGTCGTAATATTCCATGTATCATCTATTAACATGGAATTATTAATGCCCTTAAACACCTGAAGCTGCTTATTCAATTTTCGGAATGATGGCAGTTGTTCAGCTGCTAAAGAAATCGGCAAACCCATTTCACAAATAGCTGCAATCGCAGTGAGCGCATTATATACTTGGTGCTCGCCAAAACCTGGTACAAAGATTTCATAGAGTTTCTTTTTGTGATAAACGTTGAACAGCATACCATTTTTGTGGTAGCGAATATTACTTGCTTGAAAATCACAGGATTCATGCTTACCTACTTTAATAATGCGTCCTTGAAACTTCGATAAATCTATTTTACTTGAGTTGATATCATCAGCATTAAGGATTAAGGAGCCTGTGGGACTAATAATGTCCAGCATTTCACCCTTTGCTTCGATATACCCTTCTAAAGTTTTACAATAATTTAAATGATGTGCTCCTATATTTGTAATAATCCCAATAGTCGGCTTGAAATATTGCCCTGCAAGTTTGATGTCCCCCGGTGAACCAACAGCTGTTTCATAAACGGCTGCGTCGGTATGATCATCGATATTCAGTAAATATTGCAAAGAAGCAGTTCTAGAATTACTACTAAGTGGCGTGGATGCTACATTTTTTTCTGCAGAAAGTATATGTTTGATCATTTCCTTCGTCGTCGATTTACCAGAAGTACCCGTAATAGCTACGACAGGGATATTAAATTGATTGCGATAAAAATTTACAAACTTCCAATAGGCCTCATCTGTATCTTCTACTTTAATGATGATTATTTGCTCAGGTAATTCATTTTGACTGTATAGTCTATCGGTTACAAGCACTATAGGATAAAGTGACTCATAATCTTTCCAGTTCACAATACGCTTATTTGTAAAAAGGGCGGTATTTGGTTTTTTCACTTGCTTCAGTCGATAAGCGCCATGTTGAATCAACACTTCCTCCGACCCTTGCACTAAATGGCCTGCAGTAATGACTGTTAAATTCTGCACCGTAAGAGGCTTCATATTATTTTCCCTCCTTTCCACTCTAGTATATGTAGCTTCTTAAAAGTTGCTTGGATGTATGCGAGATACATAACTAGAGGAAATCTATTTCTTCGCATATATATATAGTTGATAAAGTATCTAACGAACAATAGAGGGAGTGATATACCTGAAAACAATTATATTTATCGGCACTAACAAATCCGGGTCAAGTCGTGAAGCAACAAGAGCAGCAGAAAAATTAGGTTATTTTACAGTCCTTTTTACAAACAACGAAAAGCAGTTACAGCAGAGAAAAGCCTACCCAGATATTCATAAAATGATTCTTATTGATACTTCGAATATAGAAGACATGAAAGATGAAATTTATAATTTAACTAAAACCGGGTTAGAAATAAAATCTATTGTTAGTTTTGTCGATCCTTTTGTCCATATTGCCTCAATTTTATGTGATGAATTTTGTGTCAACTATACGTCTTCAACAGCTATCGAAATGATGGAGGATAAAGAAAAAACTAGAAATTTTTTAAAGAACCAGCCTTATTCTCCTAAGTTTTTTCTTCTCAAGCCAAATGAGTCCTTCTCTAATAACTTGGCATTTCCACTTATTGTGAAATCTCCAAAATCAACAGGCTCCAAAGATGTTTTGTTAGCCAACGACTCAGACCAACTGAAGAAACACCTGAGCCATCTGCGAAGCAAAAATCCTCGAGAAACAATAATGATTGAAGAATATATCGAAGGTCCGCAATATTTAGTAGAAGCACTTGTCTATAAACGGCAAGCTAATGTCATCGGTATTATTGAACAAGAAATTACTCAAGGTAAACGTTTTATCATTACTGGTTATGGTGTTCTCGTCAAAGCTCCTAAAGAAATTCAAACTGGTCTTGAGGAAGTTCTCCAATCTATTGTTAAAGCGTTTAACATCGAAAATGGTGCTCTGCATTTAGAGCTTCGTTTAACAAAGAATGGCTGGAAGCTTATTGAGATTAATCCACGAATCTCAGGGGGAGCAATGAATACTATGCTTCACGCCGCTTTTGGATTTAATTTAGTGGAAGAAACACTTAAATTATTTTTAGGTGAACGCCCCGATATCAATCCAAAGCATCGAAAGTTTGTCTATACAAAATACGTCATTGTTGAAAGTAAAGGTATTTTAGAAAAAGTTATTGGAAGAAATAGAGCAACTAATTTACCAGGAGTTGTGGATGTATATATAAAGCCGAAAAGAGGGACATTACTGACCCCGCCTTTATCGATGGGACATCGTTATGCATATGTAATTGCGGAAGGCGCAACATTAGCGGAAGCTAAAAATAAAGCCATTAACGCCGCAAAAGAAATAAAGTTCATTCTAAAAGTATCTTAGATTTAAAATACTTTCTAAAAAAAATATCCCGAATAATTGTTTCCTTCAAAAGGTCAATTACTCGGGCTTTTTTATTTACTCTTGATATTTTTGATCTAAAAATTTAACCGTATCAAACATATTCGTTTTACTAGCACCCTTTACTAAAATGGTGTCGTGAGGCTGTATCACTTTCTCTAAGAGTGCATGCAAATCATCCTTATTGAGGAAATGATAAATTTTAGAAGGATCCATCCCTTTTGCCTTCGCTGCTGCTCCCATTTCCTCCGTTCTAAAACCATAAGTGATAAATAAATCAATGTCTTGCTCATAAATGTATTCGCCCAACTTACGATATTCCTCTTCTCTCAAATCCCCTAATTCTCGCATTTGACCAATAATAGCAATTTTACGTTTCTTCGCTATATTTGTAAGAACATCAATAGCTGCCCGTACGCCCTGAGGATGAGAGTGAACGGTATCGTCAATTAGTGTAATGTCATCGCGACAGTTATAAATCGTTAATCTTCTAGGTGGTTTTTTGAAATTCAGCCCTGCTTTAATATCTTCTGGACTAAACCCTAAATAATCCGCAACCGCAACGGCATTTAGCGCATTATAGACATGATGTTCTCCTAAAATTGGGATATACATTAAAGTTTCCTGTCCATGCAGAATTATTTTAAAACTCATACCGATGTCTTTATATTGAATATCATAAGCTTGATAGTCCGCTTTATTATGAATACCAACAGTTAAGATTTTTCCTTTAAATTGCTGTGTCTCTAAATACTTAGAATTATCATCGTCCTTATTTAATATTAATAAACCGTTTTGGTCCATTCCATGTATTAATTCCGACTTTGCCTTGGCCACTCCTTTAATATCTCCATCGAAGTTGCCCACATGAGCTAAACCAATATTTGTAATAATACTAATATTCGGTTGGATAATGCTACAGTGATTTGTGATGATGCCTGGATAAGCCATCCCATATTCAAGCACAACGGCCTCATGGGAAGCATTAATTTCTTCTTTATGTTTTTTCGTATGCTCTGTAGTATTCCAATAATCTTTTGACTCAAAGATATTCCATTTTACCGATAAAATGGAGGCTAGGAATGCTTTTGATGTTGTTTTTCCAGCACTGCCTGTAATCGCGATAATCGGTAAAGCTTTTTCTTCTGCTAAAATCTTATCTTTTGGTAAAGCTTTTTCTTCTGCTAAAGTCTTAACTTTTGGTAAAGCTTTTTCTACTACTATTGCTTCTTCTACTAAAGATTCTTTTACTAAAGTCTTTTCTTCAGATGAATCATTATTTTTCCTATATTGTCTAATTTCCCTTTTGATTTGCTTCTGGTTCTTAGCAAGGTACATTGCATACCTTATAGTATTGATGACCACATCTAATTCTAAATAAAAAGCAGGAGGGCAACCTGGTCGCCAGTTCACTTCATACATCCAAATTTTTCTTTGTTCATCTAAGCCGACATCAATGCCAATTTCATCAATGACTTCTCCAAATTGCGCCATCTGAATTTCATCTAAATGTCGAGCTAGTGATAAAGAAAAATGCTCTAACATACGCCGAATATCATAGGCATCTTCTTTAAATTCCTGCTCTAGAAAAGGATCTAAATAATTGGTAAAACCACCATTGTTAATATTCGGTATAATCGAGCCATTTGGTGCAATTCGCGGATAAACCGTCGTTATAACCCATTCACCCTCACCATTTTTTTGAACATGAAGACGAAAATCATAAATTTGACCTGATTTTGTTTTTGATTGAATATAGGGCTGTACGATAAAGGTGCCTGTAGAAAGTTGCGCTCTAATTAATTCATCTAGCTGTGACTGTGAACAAACAATAGTTTCCCTATCCTTCTTTACCTCAAAGTTAGTTCTTCCTACTTTCGAAATAAAATAAATCCCTTTTCCCTTCCGGCCATCTATCGGTTTAAATACGACTTTTTTATAAAAAGCCATAAATTTATGCAGTAATTCAACATTTTCCACGATCTCAGATGGGATTAAATACTTATCAAATTCCTTTGCTTCCTTAAGTCGCTTCATCACATTCCATTTATTCCCAATAGAATAAGTTGTAAAAGGTATCTCCTTTTTCAATTTCTCAATAATGTCCTTTGATACCGATAATTTTTCTGGACTTCCTGCATTGTATATAACATCTGGAAATGGCATCATTTTTTCATGCCAATCACCATTTTCATATACCTTTCCTCTAATGGAACGTTTATCAAAGTCAACGCTTTTTGGGGTAAAGTAAAAAAATTGAGCTCCTTCTGCTTGTGCAACGGCCGCAAATGCATATGATTTAAGAACAGTTCTAGGATCTAGCCGATGATGCAGCATTCCGATAATTGTCATTCATTAATCTCTTCCCTTCATAGGATTCTCTCTCTAATAAATTCAATGAATACAACGTGTACCTAGACAGATGCTCTAATTATTATGTTATTTTAATAGTATTAAATTATGCCTCGGCATTATTGTAGCTTTCGCTACAGAAAATTTTTGCCGCTGTCGCTACCCTTTCGTGCAAAATAAACAATGCGTCCGGAATCGGATTTGTGCTTATGCCTGCAAGTAGGCCGACACGATGTCAGTCATTTCGGTAATGCCACAGGACGTGGAGTTCTTAGACTGAGTTCCTTTATTTCAGCGGATGTATGGACACCCACTGAAAGAAGTTGAAAATTTTATCACCATTTGGGCTCAATGATAAATTTCCCTTTTAACATGTCAGGCTTTAATAACTGAATCGCTGATATACCACTTAAATCGATTGATTTTTCTGAGGATGTTCGCTCTAATCGGACAACCTCCGCTATCAAATTCGTATCATGCCCTTCATAATCATAGGCTCGCAAAAGCGAAACAGTTCCTCGACAATTTTCTTTATCAATAGCCTCTATGCGAAAAAACTCTGTTTCAAACTGCTTTACCGTATCCATTAATCTTAAATGTGTACCGTTGTGGGTTATTAAAAAAAAGGGAATCGTATCGCTTCCCACTATTTTCACAAGCAGCTGCCCGAAATATTTAGAATGAAAATCCTTTATTACATCCTGGAGTGCTTTTATGTCGTAGAGCGCTTCACATAGAAAATGGGTTTTTTTATTTTCATTATTCATTTCCCCAGCCCTCCTAATCTTTATGATCTTTCTTTAATCATTGAAACAAATACAAAAATATTTAACACCTTCTCGCTATAATATGTAGCACTTAGGAATATGACGACTTTTTTCGTAAAGGAAATAAGGATTCTACCAAAAAAAAGAAAACGTCCATTTTAGGACGTTTTCTTTTTGGATGTTATGTTGTCGCATTATGTTGGTCTCCTTGATTTAGAAGAAAAACACCACCAATAATCAGTGTAATTCCAATCGCTGAGTAAAGATTAAAAATATCTCCCCATACAACGATTCCTACAATCACTGTTAATGCTGTACCTATACCAGACCAAATAGCATACGCAAGGCTTAATGGTAACGTTTTTAAACATAGGGACAATGAATAAAACGAAATGCCATATCCTACTGCGACTGCAATGGAAGGACCTATAATAGTAAATGCCTCTGAAAACTTAAGCATCGTTGTTGCAAATACTTCACTAACAATGGATAACGTTAAAAATAGATAACCCTTCATTGACAAATTCCTCCTTAATGCCCGGTACCAGCAAGATTAAGTACAACTACACCGATAATAATTAATATAATACCCATAAACTTTTTTACATTAAATAATTCCTTATAAAAGACTATACCGATTATCGCCGTTAGCGCCGTTCCTATCCCTGCCCATATCGCATAAGCAGTGCCTATTGCTAAAGATTGTAATGTTAGGGAAAAGAAATAAAAAGCTGTTCCATATCCAACCACTACACCAATTGAAGGGTATAATCGTTTAAAGCCATTTGTAAGTTTCAGCATCGAGCTTGCAAAAACTTCTGAGATAATTGAAATGAATAAAAAACCCAAAGCACTCATGTATGATAGTCCTTCCTTGTCATGTGCATTAATTGTTCATAGACACCGTCTGCTGCCTTAGCGGAAATCGGTGCGATATTTAATAGTTTCGAATAATACAATCCATCAATCGTTAAGCGAATCAAATGAACAACGGATTCCTCCAAGCCATCTTGGAACAACTCGTCTAGTAAACATTCATAAACTGTTGAGATGGATGAATGGTCATTTTGCATAATTTGAATCGCAATATTTAAGGGTGCCCCATTTGCAAGATCTTTTTGAGATGCTAAAATAAATGCTCTCGTTAATCTCCCAGTTCCTTGTTCAAGGCTTGCAAATTGTTCATAGGATTGTACCACCTCGTTCCAAATCGTTTCAGCGATTGCTGTTTGAAGCGCATCCTTGGTATTAAAATGATACAATAATCCACCTTTGCTAATGTTCGCCTTACTGGCAATTTTATCTAAAGTTAAAGTACTTAAATCATTGTCCTTTAAATATTGAATCGCCGTTTGGATAATATGTGAACGTTTTAAATCTGCTTTTGATGACATAAAATCGCCCCTTCCAAAAAGAAAAAACCGTCTGGACGGTCTTTTTTATTTTATAGCTCTTATTTCACATCGTCAATTATAATAAATAAGGCGATTCGAAGTGTCTGTTGCACTTGATTTGACAAAATTTTAAAAATAAGAAATGATTTTAAAAAGAAAAATTTTCAGAAAGTCAGTTTTTTTAATACTTGTGTGTTAATTCCATATTCACGACCACTATTTTGGATGCAGTGGTATGATTTTGAACCCATTTACCGTCAATTACACGAGTATCAAATGCGTGCAGTGATTCCCTATAATATCCGCAATGAAGGCGAGTATCTTGGATTTGATGAGCATTTTAGACCAACATGTGTACGTGAACACAGCTACTGTTATGACAGCTTCGATGAAAAATATAAACACTAAAGTTCACAAGACCAAAGGAATGTGCAACCTGTCCATTACGTGATGATTCACTCTGTCAAAAGGTTTTTCAAAATCAAATGTGGCACGGATATACGAAAATTCACGTATCCAGCACGTGGCTCTGAACTTTGGAAACAACTTTATAAGGAACGTACCGCCGTAGAACGTGTGAATGCCTATTTAAAACAATATTTTCAGTTAAACAACGTCCGTCATAGAATAGGAAGAAAAGCCAAACTTCATTTAAACCTGGTGACGTTTATTTATAATACCTGCAAATTAGCAGTGGATCGGCTAAACGCTTTATTACAATCAGAAACTCAAGCAGCATAATTTTAAAAAACGTAAGTTTTCTTAATAGGAGCAGTCTAAGCTCTTGAAAAATATGATTTATGAAATTGATTCTTGTATAATGAAATAAAAATATAATGGTATGGGAGATAGAAATATGAATAAAAAAGAGCTAAAGAATCTACTAATAGAATCAAGAATATTTAATAATGGTGTTATATTCTTATCTTTACTTATGATGTACAGTCTGATATATAAAGCTGATGTAAATGCACTAAAAATCCTGTTTTTCACTTTCTTATTCATGGTGTTTAGTTTCTATGATTATAATTCAACAAAAAAGAAATCAAGGAAATGAATAGTTTATTTGACATATTATTACTTATTGGTATAATTAAAATTAATTCTTACTAATAGGGGGTTTTTTTATGAGATGATTTGTCAAATTAAGTGCAACAATTGCTCATTAAAAGCCTCGTTTGCAGTTTTCCAACCAAGACATTTTCTTGGTCGGTTGTTGATATAGTTTAATGATTCTGTTAGTTCTTCTGGTGATACTTCTTCGAAATTTGTTTGCTTTGTTTGCTTA
>NZ_JBFTHS010000065.1:0-20597 GCF_056394365.1 Lysinibacillus sp. 10T31 | reverse complement strand
TATACCTAGTAAATGATGCGGACCGTAGCTCTAAACTTTTTGAAACACTAAAAGTATGGTCTTTAGTACTGGGAATTGATTTTATCATATCTATTTCATATTTCATTTGGCCACGAGGAAAATAGTTATTTTACATAGAAGTAAGTAAATATTTTAAAAATAATGAATGTTTTTTCTTCAACTAACCAGAACTTTCGTTAAATTTTCGATTCACGAAATATCAAACCGAAAAGACAGATTTATCCTACACATTTTGTAGATTAAATCTGTCTTTTAGTTTTAACAGCAACAATCTTTGAGAAAACAGCCATTTTTAAACATACGAAAGTGAATACAATAACAAAAGCGTCTAGAATGCTCTGTAGTACCTACTCAATTTAGTGCTTTAATATTGTACTTAAATTCAATGTTTCACCGTAAAGCGTCAAAAAAGTGTGTTGCAATTATTGTTTAGCAAGCATAATATAAGCGTATAGTTATATATTAATTTAATCACCTATTATTAGTTGGGTGATTTTATTTCGAAAAATATATAAGCAAATGATTATATAAGGAGAGCAGACATATGGAAAATACACTAATTGAAAAACAATTAAAAGCAGCAGCTGATTTGAATCGCATTAAATTACTCGCATGTATGAAGAACGGGGAGGTTTGTGTATGTGATTTTGTGGAAGTGCTAGGAATTTCACAACCAGCAGTTAGTCAGCATCTAAGAAAATTAAAGGAGGCAGACATTATTACTGAGCGAAAGGTCGGGACATGGAAACATTACCGTTTAGTCGAGGATCAAACACCACTTATGAAAGGTATTTTAGAACAAATTGAGCCTGTTAAAGGATGCACTTGCGGCTCTGACTGTACACCCATAAGGGAGGAAAACTAATGGGCAATGATTCTTTAACAAAACAGCTTTCGTTTTTAGATCGTTACCTTACTCTTTGGATTTTTGTGGCGATGGGTATTGGCGTTTTATTAAGTATCTCAATGCCCAATATTGGTGAAGCATTAGAATCCATGTCGGTTGGTACAACATCCATACCTATTGCCATAGGGTTAATTGTGATGATGTATCCACCTTTAGCGAAAGTTAAGTATGAAGAAATGTGGCGAGTTTTTAAAGATTGGAAAGTACTTTTACTATCACTTTTTCAAAACTGGTTACTTGGACCATTCTTAATGTTCTTTTTAGCGATCATCTTCTTACGTGACTATCCAGAGTACATGGCTGGGCTCATTATGATTGGTTTAGCCCGATGTATTGCAATGGTAATCGTATGGAATGATTTAGCGCGTGGAGATCGAGAATATGTAGCTGGTCTAGTTGCATTTAACTCCATTTTTCAGATTTTAACATATTCGATTTTTGCTTACTTTTTCTTAAATGTATTACCTGGTTGGTTTGGTTTAGAGAATTTTAATGTGTCCATTTCCATGTGGGAAATTACGAAAAGTGTTCTTATTTACTTAGGAATACCATTTGCTGCTGGAATCCTAACACGGTTGATAGCCATCAAAACAAAAGGGAAACAATGGTATGAGGAAAGGTTCTTACCAAAGATTTCACCAATTACTTTAATTGCACTGCTGTTCACAATTGTGATGATGTTTGCATTGAAGGGTGAAAAACTAGTGGAATTACCACTTGATGTCGTACGAATTGCCATTCCATTATTTATTTACTTTATTGTGATGTTTGCAGTTTCATTCTTTTCTTCTCGTAAAGTAGGTGCATCTTATCCTGTCACAGCAGCCCTGTCGTTTACAGCCGCTAGTAATAACTTTGAGTTAGCCATTGCTGTAGCTGTAGGTGTTTTTGGACTTCATAGTGGAGTAGCTTTTGCCGCTGTTATTGGTCCGCTTGTTGAAGTACCGGTACTTATTGGACTTGTATGGGTAGCCTTACGTTGGCAGAAAAAATATTTTAAAACCATCAAATTATAGGAGCACTAATATGACCACTATATTTCTTATGTTTAGAGAACTCTTGCCGTAGTCAAATGGCAGTAAATACGAGTTACTAATTTGGTCTAAGGCAACTTATTTTTATGATCTAAATTTATTTAGTAATGGTAAAAAAGGTTGTTGTAGACCCACTCGATATTCGTCTGATATCATAGTTGAGTATTGATTGAAGGAAGTGGATTAAGGGTATTTGAGGAGAATTTTTCCCCTCATTTTTAGTAATTAAACTCTTAATCGGAGGAGAAATAGATGGTTAGTGAGAGAGAACAAATTAGCAAAAAAGTTGCATGGATAGCACTTGTATCCAACCTAATTCTAATGATAGGTAAAATCTTCTTTGGTCTTTTTGGGGGGAGTGAGGCTGTATTTGCAGACGGAATTCACTCTGGGGCAGATGTAGTAGCTTCGATTGCTGTACTAGCAGTTGTAGGTATCTCAAATAAACCACCTGATAAGGATCATCCCTTTGGGCATGGTAAGGCAGAGGTTATTAGTGAAGCAATTGTTGGAATTATTTTAATAATAGTTTCAATATATATATTAGTAGAAGCAATTTTAGCATTTTTTGACAAACCTGGTGTACCACAGTACAGTGCATTGATTGCAGCGATAATTTCTTATATAGCGAAAGAAATATTATATAGATACTCCATAAAACAGGGGAAAAAGTGGAATAGCAAGGCTATTATAGCGATTGCTTATGATCATAAAGGTGATATTGTAGCTTCCCTTGCAGCATTTATAGGAGTCCTCTTAGCGATTATAGGAAATGCAATTGGATGGACATTTTTGTTATACGCAGACGCTATTGCAAGTGCTTTAGTAGCTTACTTTATTTTTAGAATCGCAATGGAATTAATTAAACCTTCTGTTGATGTGTTAATGGAAAAAAGCGTGGATCAGGACCTTTTAGACGGATATGAATCCACAATTCATGGATTTTATCAAGTAAAAAGAATAGACAAAATCCGTGCAAGAGAACACGGTCACTATAAGATTCTAGACGTTCGTCTTTCACTTAATCATGATTTAACAATTAAACAAGGCCATGATATAGCTCGTGATATTAAAAATGAAATATTAAATAAATACCCAGATGTAGGGGAAGTCCTTATTCATATTAATCCTTACTATATAGAACCTGATCAAAACTAACTTACAAAAAAGAGCAGTTAAAAGTGATGGTAACAAAGCGCACGGGGTAAATCTGAATGTTCTATCGATGTAATAGCTGAGGAGCATTCTGACTGAATCCAATAAAACTATATTTAATAATAATAAACGTAAATATGACTTTTATTACAAAACAAATTTGAAGAATTATTTAAAGAGCATGCTTTTTACTACATAAGTAAAGGCCATGCTCTTTTTTCATTCTTACAGAAAAATAGTCTTGATCAATTTTTGTAGAAGTAATTTATTTCTGTTCTTGATAATTAATAGCCTTTTTAAATTTTTCGGTAGTTAGTATATTGTAAAACATATTTCTATTATTTACGTTTGCTATGGTCCCTGTAATGGTATTGTCAATCCATAAATAGTATTCTTCATCGTTTAATTTAATCTTATATTGCGGAACTATTTTGTTATCTACTTCACCGAATTCTCTAGCTTTTTTAAATGTTTTCTCTATAACTTTAATATCCTTCGCATCAGATATTAATTGTAGTGTGTCGGGTTTTACTTCTTCGAAATTAATTAATTCTTGAATTGCTATAGTTTTTGTTGTTTCCTTATTACTGTTACAAGCTACTAACCAAATAGAACAAATTAATAAAAACATAATTGTTTTTATTTTCACCTTTCCTTCACCTCTTTTTATTCTATTCTTCCATAATCGTTGAATTGAATATATTCCCATATAAATGCTTCTTCACACTGTTAAAAAACACCTTCTTTATTCAAATAATTAAATATTCATCAAGTAGCAACAACCTATATTTAAAGACCCTTGAGATTTAATCTCCTTATAACAATACCATTGAAAAAACCTTTGGAAAGTGGCGAATTGAAGTGATTTATAGGTTTAAAAGATTGTTTACAAATATACTAAAAACAAACCATTTTATACTAAACCATTCTAAATGTTCGTATTTGAGCAGCTGAAGTACCTTTCCTTTATCGACTGGATACTCCATTAATCCAATAAAACACGAACATTAAACTTGTTCCCATGTTGATGAAAAGTCGCAGACCTGTAGCTGCTAACAATTTAAACATTAGCTCATTTCACATCGAAAAATATAAATGGTCGTGTTCTATGTCTTATAGACAAATATTTAGTGAACGAATTTAAGGAAGAAATTTTTCGGTTCACCAAACTAGGTTTTTGTTTTATTGATCCTATTTGATATTGGATAAAGCGACGACTTGGGTCTTGGTAGCAAGTCGAACAGGAATGATCCGTTAAAAAGGTTAAGTAGAGTTTTAAATCGTATTCATAAGACGTGACCATATTGACTGAGTATTTTTTCATCCTCAATATATCAAACAAATTCATCAAAGGCCGAACATTTATAGATTGAACATCTATGGATATTATCGGTATAATGATATAAAATTTGTATATTTTATATTTATTACTCAAGTTAACATTTATAATATTTTGATGATTGGAGGTGAAATTAGCAAGCCCTTATTGAAGAAGTAACTCATTACTAACGTTTTTGTTATTAGTAATCCACGATAAAATTTTAAGGAGCTATCAAGATGAAAAAGTTGTTCTCAGGTGTTTTCCTTGTTTTGATTCTAATCATGACATCGTCACCTGCTTATGCAGAAAATGCAAATATTAAAATAAAGGTTGACGGTATTAAAGTTGCAACCGATGTGAATCCCGAAACTAACAGCAATCGTACAATGGTACCTTTACGTGTGATCAGTGAAAATTTAGGAGCAACTGTCAATTGGACGGATTCCCAAGTGACACTCACTAAAAGCGATATACGAGTAATCTTAAAACTGAACAGTAATACAGCGGTGAAAAACGGTCAAAAGGTGTTACTTGATGTAAAACCATATTTAAGAAATGGACGCATCTTCGTTCCACTTCGATTTCTTGCAGAAACATTTGATTGTTATGTCGATTATAAGGATTCGACAGTAAATATCATTACAAAACCACTGCTTATTGATGGTGTAGAAGTGAAAGCAATGCTTTATGAATACCACATGATTATGGGCGGAGTAGTAGAGAAAATAAAAGGGAATGCATATGTAGAAGAAATGCATAATATTTTTGTGAAAAACAAAGGAAGTAAGGTCAAAGAGCCCTCAGATTATACATGGTCTTTCCACAGCACTGTAGTTGGTGGTTACTATAAATTTGGTCAATATGATTTTATAGACCAAGAAGGGAAAAGCATAGAACGTTTTGATCTTTATTCTTTAGTTCAAAATAATAATGAAACTTTGCCTGGCCAAAAAGATTTGATTTATGATGCTACTGAAGATCAATGGTATATGTTTAACGATGCATCAAGTAACTCTATTTTTCATTTAATTGAAACCGCTGCTAAGAACGGTTTTAAGACAGTTATCGAAAATACACTTCCATAAGGTAGACGATAGTGTTTTTCGGTAGCTAATAAAGGTTGCTTTTAATATCTTATAAAATCTAATAGATTTCAGAAGCTGTCCGTTTAATTTTGCTAATGAATACAATAAAATACTTATTTACTTTAACCTAACCACTCAACCGAGTGGTTTTTTTAAAAAAAAGCTGATTTCGTAAACGGTGCAGTTTACTTAAAGAAGGTTAAATCTTCACTTTGTTGAATCTAATATTAATAATTAATGAGAATTTGTATATAAGTGCAAATTAGGGGTTGTTGATATTTAGATAAGGAGGTTGATATCATAAAAAAAATGATTTTGTTTTTAATAGGACTTATTCCTTTTGTGTTAGGTTTTCTAATGAATTCTTGGTTGATGCAAAATCCAAATAGTATATTACCGTTTAAATTAATAGGAATTATATTTCTTGTTTTTTGGGTATTGGTTGGATTCATAACTTGTAAGTTTGAAAAAACACCGTATCAGTCGGCGGTGATTATACATTCACCTGCTTTATTAGTACTCTTATTAATAATATTTCAACATATGATATTAGGACAATTTTGGTCTAATCTTTTTGGATTGGCTACCCAAATTTATTACTTACCGTTGCTTAATATTTCTAACTTCATTGGTGGAGGATTATTGGTCTATGGTCATTTGTGGACAGCTTGCTTAATGGCCTTTTTACTAATGTATGGTTCTTACTATTTAGGGTGTTATTTTTTTAAAAACCTCAGTAAATAGTGAACTGAATTTAAATTAAGCATCTCTTTTTTCTTCAACTAACGGGGAGCTTTAGTTAAATATTCGATTTACGAAATATCAAACATAAAAACAGAGTTGATTCTACACATTTTGTAGATTAACTCTGTTTTTATGTTTTAACAGCAACAATCTTTTAGAAAACAGCCTTAAAAAAAGACTGGAAACAAAGTATCTACGTAGTGTACAGTCTGATTGATCTGATGAATGAGTATTTATATTCAATAATTTTCTTGTTTAATGTGTATGCTTTTTATTGCATCAATTCGTTCTTTTTGGTGATCACATAGTCGGTCATAAGGAACCCCATTAAATGCATGGATAAACGGATCTTCTACATCTGTAGTAATGCCACTCAGTTCCTCAACTATTGCGTGAGAACAAAAAGGTACATATGCTGTACTATAGCCACCTTCATGCACAGCAACCAATTTTCCTCCACAATTAGATTCAGCTAGTTGCATCATAAATTTCGTCATTTTTCTATAACCCTCTGCGCTTACCATCATTCTTCCTAATGGATCAAAAATACTCGCATCTTGTCCTGCCGAGATAATTATTAATTGAGGCTTAAAATCATCGGCTATTGGCTTTACAATCTTTTCAAGTGCATACATATACCCAGCATCTCCTGTACCAGCGGGAAGGGGAATATTCACAGTAGTTCCTATCCCAGTATCTTCGCCTATATGATTGCTTTCACCACGTCCAGCTGGGAACAGACCTTCTTGATGAATAGATATAAAAAGTACGTTAGGATCATGATAAAATGCAGATTCTGTACCATTTCCATGGTGAACATCCCAGTCTAAAATCATAACCCTCTCTAATCCAAGTTCTTTACGTGCATAGTGCGCAGCAATAACAACGTTATTAAATAGACAGAATCCCATCCCTAAATTTGCTTCTGCATGGTGCCCAGGTGGTCTCGAGAGAGCATAGGCATTGTCACAGACACCCTTTACAACCGCTTCTACTGCGGTAATGGCACCACCAACCGATAATTGAGCTATCTCATACGAGCCATCTCCAACAAGGGCTAATTCACCAGCGTCACCATGGCCTATACGACTTAATTCTTTTACCTTTTGGATATAATCTTTTGTATGAAAATATTCAAGTTGATCTTCTGTAGCTGCATAAGGTTTGATTTTATAAAGCTTTTCGTACAAGCCACTACGTTCAAGTAGATTTTTGAAACGACGTTTAGTTTCAGGGCTTTCAGCATGACCGTCAGATTGGACATACCCACCCGGTAGCGAAAATAAAGCACCGTTGCCAGTATCATGCCAGAAGTAACTTTCATCGCAAATAAATGCAGTTTTTTTCATATTTAAAGCTCCTCTCTAATTTATTAGATTTATGATAAAATAGATTTTAAGAGAATAATATTACACCAAAGTATATTTTTTTGCTGTTTTCAATTTCCGGAGATAGATGTCTATATTAAAAGGGTGGGATTTAATGTATAACAAATTATCCGTTACAGACTACGAAAGAATAATTTACTTTGCTTCTCAAATAACTAGGGCTATCCCTAAGGTTAGAAGTTCAGCGCTACAGGAGCTATCTTCAATTTTTGGGTATAATCATACTTTATTTTGGCTTGCAGACAATCAAGGACAATTAAAAGATCCAATTAACTACAATATTTCTGATAGAATGCTAACGGATTATTTAGATGGAAACTATAATCTAGACTTTTTATATCCACCTCATAAAAAGGATTTATTTAAACAGAAGAATGTTTTAAGACTATCCGATGTTATTACCCCTGAACAATACGAAATGTCAGAATATTACAAAAGTTTTATGAGTAAATATGGATTTTACGATGAGATGGTTGTGACGCTATCACATAATGAAAAAGTTATTGGAGCAATAGGTATGATTAAACGCGAAAAAAATAATTATTTTACAAACGAAGATGTTCTTAGGTTTGAGTATTTATCTACAATTATTTCTTCAGCATTATTAAATTGTAGTGAAGAAAAGAAAAGTTTACTTTCAAAGCGCGAACATGAAGTCGTGAATCTTGTGAAGAAAGGTTACACAAATGCACAAATTGGTACAGAATTATTTATTTCAATCAATACAGTAAAAAAACATTTACAAAATATATTTGATAAATACGGTGTTCTGAACAGAACTGAATTAATAAGTAAAATCAATTAATTATGCAATAAGGGATTGGCTGGAATAAACTAATTTACATGGGTTGAAATATCTGATTATTCAGTTTTTACCAAAAGAAACAATTTTAACGGTTAATTATTTTTTCCTTATTTAGTGTAAAAAACGGAAAAGTTAGCCCCAGAATAACATGGTAATCTCATCAAGGGTTTGACTATAGAAACAATGAATATCTTTACCTCCGCATCAAATTTCTCATTTTTTCAAAACCTTAAAAAACTAAAAATTGAAAAAATATCCATAATATCTTATCATAGTACTGTAAATGCTTTCATTGAAAGTGAGGAGGATGACGGTGTTAAGAGCATTAAAAGTAGGTCTAGTTATTGAGCGGGCGAATCGGAAAAATTTAGTCGCATTAGTCGCTGTTGCTATTATCGTTTTTGGCTTTATGTTTTATATAAATGCACAGGCTCTTGGTAATCAACTTGTCGAGAAAAAGGGTGATTATTATTCAGCACAAGCTATACTCTCAAAGTTTCAAGTTAAAGATGCTTCAGAAACGGGTGACGGAAGCGAGTTATATAAAAATTTAACTAAACAAAAAAGCAATATTGCTTTACAAATAGCAACATTAACGTTGGACAAACAATCTATGTATTATGAGACTTCACTTCAACTCGCAGAATTAAGAAAAGAGGCATTCGAATTAGAAGGATACGAAAATGTTGCAGAATTATTACCTTCTAAATTGCAAAATTCTATGGACTACCTTTATTTTAAGAGGATGATTGATGAGGGAAAGGATACAATAAGCGATTTATTTCAGTACATGCCGTTTTTATTATTTTTCTTTATTCACGTTGGCGCAGGCTGGTACATATTTATTAGCTTCCATACAAGTTCTATTTTACTAGATGACTTTGAGCATTCTAGTATAATTAAGGGCTTTCCTGTCCGATTTGATCACTATATTTTATCTAAATGCATGATTACTTTTTTATCTATAGTTACAAGCATTTTGCTCATATTTATATGCGCAATTCCATTGTGGATTATAAATGGAATTGGTAACCCTTTAGAGCCTGTAGGGATATATGTAGGCAATGCCACATTAATATCTACGATTCAATACATTGCAATGAGCGTTGGTTATATGCTAGTAATTTCAATTTTTGTCATGCTGTTGTCGATTATATTAAATGTGTTACTGAAAAATATGTATTTAACATTATTTGTACACTTTATTTTATTCTTTTTACCGATGATTTTCCCATCTCTTATTAGTTTAATCCCCTATAATCCTTTTAATTTCATGAATTTCAATGATATTTTACGAGGCCTACCAGTAGATTTAGCGAAGCCTGTTGATATTACTATGAATTTAGGATTAATCATCATGTCTATAAGTATCATTTTAATGTTATTCGTTATTAAAACATTTTTCTCAACAGGAAAAATCAAAAGGGCATAGGGGAGGTATTATAAGCATGTGGAGTTATTTTAAATTTGAATTCAAACAGTTTTTTACGAATAAGAAAAACTTAGCAATCTATTTTTTGCTTGCTTTTGCAACCTTTTTTTATGTATTTAAAATAGCGCCAGCATACAATCCGATTGAAAGTGTTGACTATGAAGAAATTGAGGCGCGCTATTTAACACGGCAGGAATTTTTAGATCATATGGAGGGACAAGATTTAACTGATGTTCATCCTTCTGTTATTTATGCTATTGAAATATTTAAGGAAATTAACCCTCTAGATAAAAAAAGATTAGATGCATTAGATGAGGGGAATTTAAAAAAATATGCAGATTTAACTCGCGATTGGTACTACTTTACGAATTCGTTTACATATAGGAATGAGGCATTTTCATATAACTCTAAGTATTTTATAAAAAATAACAAGTATGCAGAAGATGATGCCTTTTACGCCTATTTAGAGCAGGCTGTCCGTTATGATACTTATTCGAAAGCAGATTATGAGTTATCATATGAAATTTTTGAACAACGCACAGCGCTTCAAACGTTCGAACGCTTATTAAAGGGAGTACTTCCAATTATTTTGATTGTCTGTGTACTTCTATTATCAATTGATATTGTTAAAAAAGATCAACGTCATCCATCTATTTTAAAGGGATTTCCAATTAGTGATTGGAAAAAGCTACTTGTGAAAATGTTCGTTGCACTACTAGGTAGCGTGGTATTATTTCTACCGCTTATAGTTGGCATCTTTATTATAGGCTTACAATCCGGTTATGGGAATTTCAATTTACCATCTCCTGTGTATGCAGCTCAGTTCGATTGGCGTGTGGATGGTAAATTTGAAATGATGACATTAGGTACATTTTTAGTACAATCCTTAACTTTGCTTTTCACTTGGTTTATCGTCATTATCAACGTTGTGCTATTATGCAGTATTATATTCCGCAGTGAGATGGTAAATTTCGTTGTTGGTTTGCTCCTTATTTTCGGCGAGAATTTTTATTCCAGCCGTTACGTTGGCTATTTCTGGGACGTCCAAAACTATCCGACTTCTTACATTCAAGTCGGACAAATTATTTCAAAAAGGCGGAATTTTTATTACTTTAACGATCAATTAGATTTTACTTTAGGACTACAGTTATTACTCGGACTAGCAGGGGTTGTCATTTTTTTAATGATACTTATTGCATTAAATAAGCGATTTAAGCTAATTAAATAGGAGGCGAAAAGATGCTTGAAGTTCAAAATATTACCGTGAAATTTAGGGGAAATAAAGTGTTAAATGATATTTCAATGACATTTGAGCAAGGTGAAATGATCGGGCTCGTTGCACCAAATGGTACGGGAAAATCCACATTTATGAATGTGTTAATGAATTATGTGAAACCTCTGAAAGGAAAGGTAGTTTTTAAAGATGGCCTAAGTTACTCGAATAAATCAAATGAAGTAAAAATTCATAAATTCGTGTCGATGATGCCAGACCAAAGTGACTTGTATAATCACTTAAGTGGGCGCGAGCATTTAAAAATGTTTGCAACAATGTGGCAATCCGATTTAAAACTGATTGATGAAACAATCGAAGCTTTGAATATGGGGCATTATGTGAATAAAAAAACAGGCACGTATTCCCTTGGTATGCGGCAGCGTCTATGCTTTGCAATGCAAATTGTTACAAATACGGAAATTATGATGATGGACGAAGTAATGAATGGACTTGATCCAAATAATGTAGAAATAATTTCGAAAATATTATTAAAGAAAAAGGCGGAAGGTAAGATTATTATTATCGCCTCCCATTTACTTGATAATTTAGAGAAATACGCAGACCGAATTTTCTTATTTAACACAGGAAAGCTAGTTGATGCCAATCAAGTAATAGAAGGTTTTAGTCAAGCGCATATTAAAACTATTCGAGTAAAAAGCATGGAAGATAATACTAAAAAACAACTTCACGAGCTATTTCCAAATTTAGAACTTCAAACACTTACAAACGGAATGTCACTAATTCATTTACCAAGTTCTGAAGCAAGTTTATTAAGCTCGCTTACATCTTTTTTAGTTGAGAGAAATGTGGTGGATTTTGCATTTGGGAAAGTTACATTAAATGATTTGTATTCAATGTATTATCATGAAGATAGCAAAGTGACAGCCAGTTAATCAAGAAAGACTTGTCAATGTACAAGTCTTTCTTTCTTGTAGTGAAGGATTTAAATATCTTTTCGTTGTTGATGTTAGATGGTACTTAACTGGTTCAAATTATGATAATTCGATGGTTTTATGATTAAAGGTTGTTTTAAGATGGTGTGAGCCTTATTTTGTATATGAGGTACAGATTTAACAATAATATTTGATTAGTTAGCGCTGCTAGTAACGTTAAAATTCTAATGATCTGTCACACTTGTATTCAAGCCAAAGGTTGCTTTGACAATGTCATGAAGCTTTAATAGAACATTGTAAGAGACATCAAGGAAACAAAGGAAAGGGCGCTTTATAATAAGGAGGTGCTACCGTTACGACCGTTTTGCCTGAATTAAGGTGAACCAATCATTTCCATTATACTTTCCGGAAACTCTATATATTGGCTGATAGAAACCTTTCGTATCATACATATACGAAAGCTCGATTAATTCTATATCAAGTTGATCTCCTTGTTTTATAACAAGATCTTCCTCATTCACCAATGCATTATATTGTATTCGAGGAAATTCTCCATTTTTTATTCGCTCATACACTTCTGCAGGAGACAGTATGTTTACTTCACGTTTAAATTGATTCTTATGGAGATTATATTCTAACGAAGAAACACTGCCATCTTGATTAAGATCAAGCATTATTTCTCCAGTCCAATAATCAGTGTTTAAATTAGTACTATCCTGAAAATTCCATTCAAATTCTCCAGTCTCCAATACAGTCATTTCAGCATCTTGAGGTAGTATGGCAAATTCGTCCATCAGTCTCTTTGCCATGTCAATCATTGACTCTTTCCCTGAAAAAGAAGTTTGCCCTGGCGTATTATTTTTCTCTTGTAATGACCAGTATCCCTCTGAACTTATAAACAACGTGTATTGGAACCCTACTTTGTCCTCCAATAGAATCTCACGATCACCACTATAAACCTTTTCATTCAACTCTGATAATCCTAATTTCTGTTGCAATAGGGCTTCAACTCCATCATTTTTAATGATTTTCTTATATACTGGGGCAACTGTAGGTAATGAGCTTAATTCCAGTGAAGTTGATACATGCACATCTGACATATTCGATTTTGTATAGGCGTTTATTGCTAGATGACCAAACTCCTGTTGGGCGTAGACAATATTCATTCCAACAAAAATCAAACCCATCAATAGAGGTATGGCAAGGTTTCCGACTAGACTTTTTATTCTTACTTTTTTGTGATACGCAATGGAAGACCCTAGTCTGTATAACTGGTATCCAATAATACCACCAAGTGAGTTGTTCATTAAATCATCAAGCTCAAAAATCCCGGCTCCTGAAAGTGTCTGATATGTTTCTATTGATAACGTAGCACTTATAACTACAAGAAAAAGCCACTTAAAATTTTTGAATCTAGAGTTCATTAAAGGTAAAAAAACACCTAGCGGAACAAACATTAAGATATTAAAAATACAATTTTGAAGATCACGTAAAGAGTATTTTTTCCACGCATCAATATAACCACTAAACGGCTGAAGGTTCATCTGCAGGTAATGGGAAGTGCCACGACCAAACACAGTTAACTCCAACACAAAAATAATATATCCGATGAAGACTGCACCAAGAACAAGTTTCTTTATATGAAACTGTTTTTTTCGATCTGACGGCTGTTTTCTATAATAAAAAAAATAATATAGTGCGATAAGTATGTACTCTATTCCAATAATCATTAATACCGGCAACAAAAAATACCGAACATTACTAAAAATCTCTGTCATTCCCAAGATGAGACTCTCCTAACTTATTTATTTTGATATTTTTCGGTCTACACGAAAAAAGAGACCCTTTAATATTTCATTACTATTATTCCTTTGGTTTAATTTTAGGTAATATTGTCGACCTTTGTTATTGTAAATGGAAATTATTAATAATTAGGTAGGTTATTTATGAAGAATTTCTTAAGAACTTGCTATGCTTTCTTGCGCTTTAAATCATCAATAAAGGAAACGAGGGAGCGCATAAATTTAATGAATCATTAGAGACCTTTGACTCAGTATTAGAAGGAACAGCTGCAGGCGTTCAAAGCACACGGCACCGCATCGAGATGAGCTTCCATCTACACGGATTGGCCGGTCATCCCGGTGATCAGTACGTGTACGACGGATGGTCCGAACCGCTCGATAATCTTGCGTCTCTCTTGAGTGACCAGAGGTAGTAGTCGGGGACGATTGATAAATTAGTTCACTCGTTTCTTCAACGAAAAAAAGGGAACCGCGATTTGCGATTCCCTAAAATTTTTATTTATTTGCACTGTTTATAACACTAAGTGAATTGTTAAGAGCAGACTTGCATTTGTTGACATCAGGGTTTGATGAACGAACGGATGCTAATACAACGTCAATCGTTCCATCAATTTCCGTCCATGTGCTGCCATCAATTGCTCTAAGTCGAGGTTCCTGTGTATCCCATTGATGTTCCAAATCGTCCGCAATTTTTTTCGCTGTAGAAAATTCATTTGAGTTAATAGATTTTAGTATGTCATTTTCAATATTGATAAAATCTGATAACTGTCCAGCTATTGTCGTTTGCGATGCATCAGATTGTGATGCGATTTGGTTACTGCGCCAAATATAACTGCCTACTCCAAGAACTAAGAAAATACACAAAACCACAATGGTTTGTACCAAAACATTTTTCTTATTTCCGTTTGTCACTCCTGTTTCATTTTTTGCTGTTATATCAGTTTTTGAAACAGCAAGATAGATGATGATGGCTAATATAGCTACAAGAAAAATGACACTTGTAACAGTTGTCCCTAAACCTACCCCTCCATTAGCTTTAGGTTGCGATAAGTAATCTCCGAGTGATGCTCCAAGCGGACGAGTCAAAATATATGCAATCCAAAAGGCTAATATTCCATTTAATTTCATTTTCCATGCCAAGAATATACAAGCAATGATGACAATGACTGTTAATCCAGTTTTAAGATAGCCAAAACCTAATTGTTCAGAATATAAATCGCCAACTGCTGTTCCAAGTGCAAAAGTGAATAGAATTGTAAGCCAATAGAAAACTTCTCTTTTTCTTGTATAGATCGAATGGATTGACAATGTTTTTTCACTAAGATACCAAAAAAGAAAAGTCAATCCGAGAAGTACTGAGAAAATTATGGTACTAACCTCAAGGCGTATTCCCATATAGTCTGTCATGTTATCTGTTACCAATGTACCAAATACACTTATAAGTACAACTGCTAACCAATAAATTCCTGGTACATATTTATTTACTCTAAACTGAAGATACAAAACAATAAAAAAGGCGACTCCCATAATGATGGTTGTATTCATTAACCCAAATCCAAGATTCAAATTCAAAAAATCAGCAAACGTTTCCCCGACAGTTGTACATAATACCTTGATGATCCAGAAGAAAATGGTAACTTCCGGTACTTTGCTTAACAATTCCCGAATGGGAGGTTGGACTATTTCAGTTTGTTCAGAATAGGATAAGTTTCCTTTCATAGAACTCATCTCCTTTTTGTAAGTAGTCATTGAATAGCAGGTAAATAATCTCATTGCATCTGGTAAGCAGAAATACACCCCAAGTAGGAATGATAACCACACACAATTATGAGTATGACTCTTTGCATAGTTGCCTCTACTAGTTTTTCATTTTTTTACCTCCCAAAATGATTTTAAAATCTCAAAAACATTGAAAGCTTTTCTTACATGAAATCTAAAAATTTTTAAGCACTCTAAATTAGGGCATCCTTAGTTTATAAAACAAAACTGTCCTTTTCCTATATAAAAACTTAAAAATTCCTTAATTGGCACCATTACTTTCAAAATAGTGATAAATTGTAGATAAAGTTAAGGTGCTTCCTGCTCTTTTGATTAAATTTGTTAATAAATTTGGAGGCTTATATGTCATATTTAATTACTTTATTTGAACAACACAGCTATTTGATTTTATTTATAGGGATCTTTTTAGAACTCATGGCTCTTCCTATATCTGGGGAACTTTTAATGAGCTATGCAGGATTCTTTGTTTATAAAGGGGAAATGAATTATTTTTTAGCCATTCTCACAGTCTTTTTATCTGCTGGCGCAGGAATTACGTTAACTTATTGGATAGGAAAGGCAGGGGGCTATAAACTAATAGAGAAGTATGGTAAATATGTACACCTTGGACCAGAAAGATATAAAAAAATAGCTGCTTGGTTTGAACGATCAGGAAGTAAATTATTAGTTTTTGCTTATTTTATCCCTGGTGTAAGGCATTTTACTGGCTATGTTTCAGGTGTTTCAAAAATTCCTTTCCGAAAATTCGTCATACCGGCATATACAGGTGCTTCTTTATGGGGAATTTGTTTCATTACCCTTGGAACAGTATTAGGTCCAAAATGGGATACTTTCCATCAAGCCGCAGGTAAATATTTAATTGTTTTTCTTATTGTTTTGGCTGTTTTGTTAGGAAGTTACCTCATATTTAGGTTTTATAAAATTCAAATTAAAAACTTTTTTATTCGTTCATTAACATGGTTAACAAACCGATTAAAAACAATAAGAGCGACAGAAATTTTTCTTATATTCCTAGCGTCAGCTCTAATCGGTTTGGTGATCCTAATGTTTGGAATAGTGCAAGATTATCTTGAAAATGATGTTGACGAGTTTAATCAAATCGCAGAATATGTGGTTCATTCTAATTTTTATATAAACTGGTTGGGAGAGCTTTTGATTTTCCAACAGTCGATCACACTTAGCAGCATTATAGCTGTAACCATCCTAAGTATTTGGATTAAGAAACAGAACAGGTTACTAGAGTACCTTTTACTTATTGTTTCCATATTGGGAGGTATTCCGTTTCGTGCATTCATCTTGGAGGTTTTTTCGCTCCTCCAATCGATTGGATTTAGGGG
Source organism: Lysinibacillus sp. 10T31 (assembly GCF_056394365.1). NCBI lineage: Bacteria > Bacillati > Bacillota > Bacilli > Caryophanales > Bacillaceae > Lysinibacillus > Lysinibacillus sp. 10T31. The sequence continues at coordinate 3,621 of NZ_JBFTHS010000065.1, read as the reverse complement.
CGAATTTCATTCATCCAATTTTCCTGATTTAATGGCCACTTTGACAATGATCATTTATGGAACATGTATATTTTTACTTGTACGTCACTTGAAAAACAATTATTTGACAATTATTATTCCTTTATTGGGGTTACTCTTATTAATGGGGCTCGCGTTTGGGAATATTGTATCGACCAATGTTCTTCCCAGTGACATTGTAGGTGGTTATATTTTTGGTGGAGTTTGGATATTTTTCAACTTCCTGTTGTTTGAACTGTTTCGACTTGTGCTCGAAAAAAATGAATTATAGAGAAATACTTTTATCTTCATTCAGCAGAAAACACCTACTGAAAAAGATAAAGCCTCCGGCGGATGTCACGGATTTTGAAAGGAATAAATACAAGGATGTTAGCCTAAAATCTTCGCATCCTGCGAAAACGGCTAACTGACCTGCATCGTGCAGGCCTAAGCACAATTCAAAATCCGGACGTAATTACGCCAAGGCGAAATTGATATATGGAGAGAGGATGGGTATGCAGTGAAAGCACAAATTCTTTTAATTGAAGATGAAACGCAAATAGCTCGTGTCGTAAAAATGGAGCTGGAATATGAAGGTTATCAGGTCACCGTAGAACATGACGGTAGGGCAGGTTTTGAAGTAGCCTTACAAACAAATTTTGATTTAATTTTATTGGATGTGATGCTGCCTGGGCTAAATGGAATCGAAGTATTAAGAAGGCTAAGAAAGGAAGATAGGAATGTTCCTGTTATTCTTTTAACAGCCCGAAATACAACATTAGATATCGTATCAGGTTTAGATCAAGGTGCAAATGACTATGTGCCCAAACCATTCAGAATCGAGGAATTACTGGCGAGAATTCGTGCTTGTTTACGCAATCAACCTAAAGCAATTCCTGAGAATTCCGTATTGAAGGTGAATGATTTAGTTATTGATGCAGATGCAAGGGAAGTTACTAGAAGTGGAAAAAACATAACGTTAACCCCTAAGGAATATGACTTTTTACTTTATTTAGTCATGAATAAAAACAAAGTAGTCACACGGGAAAATATTTTACTGAATGTTTGGGGATGGGAATATGAAGGTGAAGGTAACATACTCGATGTCACTGTAGCCCATCTCAGAAAAAAAATAGACGAAGGATTTTCCTCCCCATTATTCACAACCGTTTGGGGAGTGGGGTATACCATAAAGGAGAAAACAAATGAGGATTACCACAAAAATTAATCTATTAACGACTGCTTGGATGCTATGTATTTTAATACTTGTAAATATCGCTGTCTATTTCTCGTTTACGAAATTTTCGACTAATATGGAAGAAGTAGAACTGTATCAAAAAGCCGAGGACTTAATAAAAGTTATTGATTCACTCGATGCATCCAACAATATTAACGAAGAATTAGGTGATTTTTTAACTCCCCATTCCTATATTAGAATTATAGATCCGAATAACAACGTCATTCACGAAATAACCAATGATGCATTACTTTCAAAAACGATGCAAGGTAAATACGTTGAAACAAAGCAAGCACAAACACAATTGATTTCTGCAGAACAAGTTGAGGAACAGGTTATCATTGTTCGTGTTCCAATTAAAAATGGTAATCAAATTACCGGGAGTTTAGAAATTGGAGAACGATTATTAGGTTTTGAAACTGATAAAGATATACTTCGTGCCATATTAGGCCTCTGCACCTTATTAGCTGCGATTTTTTCCTTGCTTGGTGGCAAATGGTTGTCCAATATGATTATGAAGCCCATTTCAAGTATGATAAAAACTATGGAGGAAATTGAAATAAGTGGGGTTCCTAAGCCAATCGCCATTCAAAATCAGACAAAAGATGAACTCCATACAATGGCAAGAACGTTTAATCAAATGATTCATAGACTTCAAGAAAATATGGAAAAACAAAAACAGTTTGTGTCTGATGCGTCCCATGAATTAAAAACACCTTTAACCATCATTATGAACTATGCAGATTTTTTAAGAAGGCATGGATTTGATAATAAAGATATGACCGATGAAGCAATCAATGCCATTACTTCGGAAGCAACCAGGATGCAAAAAATGACACAGACCCTTCTAGACTTAGCGACTTTAGAAAATGAAATTTCACTAGAATTGAATGAACTAAATTTGGTGTCTTTATGCCAAAGTGTTTTAAATCAATTGAAACAAGTTTATAGGCGTGAAATATCATTACATTATAGAGAAGATCCAATTGTTATACTTGCGGATGAATTAAAAATTAAACAGCTTATTATTATTTTGCTGGATAATGCAATGAAATATAGTAAGGATCAAATTGATGTATTTATAGAAAAGGATCAACATCATGTCATTATACGTGTAAAAGATTATGGAATTGGAATACCTAAGGAAGAGCTTCATAATATTTTCGAACGATTTTACAGGGTGGATAAAGCAAGAACAAGAAAAACAGAAGGCTCTGGTTTAGGACTAAGCATTGCAAATAGAATTATGAAATTATATAAAGGTGAAATTAAAATTACAAGTAAAGAGGGAACAGGGACGACAGTAGAATTGCATTTACCATTTAGTGAAATTTAACAAACATTTTTATTGACGTCTAGAAATCACAAATCGTCTATCAAAGTACTTTAGTGGACAATCAAATGATGTTGATAAAGGCATTTTAGACAGATTCAGCCTGTGACTGCGATTGTGTTTCTAACTGTTGTAGTAAAAACAGGTCTCGTCAATACTGGTGATCATTCGATGCGTAGCAATGAGCTGGGAGCTTACCAGGGGGCGTCCGATGAGCCGCTTAGGCTAAGCAAGAAGGAATTGGAATTGGCATTGAAATTGATGTGTGATAGTGGAGTAAAATAACAAGTTACGAAAGCTCTTGAACAGAAGCTTGGATGTCTTTTAGATATGCTAATTGATGAAGCGCTAAGGGTTTGACTCTTTTCCTTTTAGTTAATCTGCCTCCATTCAAACAAGAGCGTGTTTTGATCAATCTTTTTCAAAACATGCTCTTTAGATTTGTTCTCATATCACATTAATTTAATGAAACTTTATTACAAAACTACAGGGATTAAGTTTTAAGTATTTTTAAGTTGTCATTATTCAGTAAAGGACACGCCATAAATAAAAGGTAGCATATGATTCCCAGTTTTTCCATGGCAATGATATTTCTAAGATTTCATCTTTCGAAGGCTTTCGGTCCATATTACGTAATATTTTTATCGAATTAATAAGACCCACATCATCGATTGGAAAAGCTGTCTGGAACCTAAGGCAGCGCATTAGAACATAATTGGCTGTCCAAGGACCGATTCCTCGTATTTTAATTAAGTTTTTTTCAGCATCTTTAAAGTTCATTTTCATTAATTTTTCCCTCGATAATTCTCCACTTGCCATTAATTTGGCTATCCCAATGATATACTCACTTTTTTTCACAGTCATTTTAATGTCTGCTAGGTCTGTAGGTGTTAACTGTGCAATTCTATAAATGCTAATTTAAATATGTACATTCCTGCTTGAATAACGATGTACAAAAATGCTCTTTCATTTCATACTAATACCGAGGTGTTAGTATGCATATTCAACTAGAGATTGAGACAGAATTTAAAATTAATAGTCTTTCAGATTTAGC
>NZ_JBFTHS010000064.1:0-20661 GCF_056394365.1 Lysinibacillus sp. 10T31 | reverse complement strand
CGTCTTTTTCGTGACGACACATATTGTTTTACCGATAGCATGAATTAGGCTATCGAACCTTATACAATATCCAATTTTCAATGAACGAGCGTGTTTTATAGACTTTTACTAGTCTATAGATGAAGTATAACACCCTTTCAGACACTTAAGGTAGCAATAGTTACCTCTTGTCTGACCTCACTTTCATCCCTTGTCTAAAGACGGGCTACACCCTGCATAGGCTTTCTCGTTCGGAAAATCTGTAATCCGTTATTATCATTTGATTGGCAACCGATAAGAATAACAGACATAAAATACAATAATAAAACAAATAAAATAAATTTTTTCACATATTTCACCCTAAATTCCCATTATTTCACTATTTCATTCAGACGCAGCAAATCCTCTTTAAGTTTCACCCTATTACTTTTTTTATTAATAACAACAAACTTTACGAAAACAGCCTTTATTAATAAAAATCATCGAAATCCGAACAAATTCTCGTTATGTCTTTATTCGCTAATTTAAAAAATACATCCTGAGATACTTCTAACTTCAGTGCATCTTCCTTTTTTAGATCCGCGTATACTCCTCGTAAAATACGACCTGTTAGACCATGCGAAATAGTAATCACTTTCGGAATCTGTTGAATGTCTTTTAGCCAAGCACTTAGTCTGTTCACTACTGAGTCATAAGCTTCTCCATTAGGCGCATTAAAATACCAGTTATAGACGTCTGTGTTATGAAGAAGATTGGGCCAAGAACTTTCAATTTCTTTCGTTGTTAACCCAGCCCACTGTCCCACTGCAACCTCGGTTAAACGATTATCTTTTTCAACATTCTTCAAATCATATCCAATTGTTTCACAAATTATTTCAGTGCTCTGCATGGCTCTACCTAAAGGACTCGAAAAAATTTTCCATTCATTAGGATTTCCAATTAAACTTTTTAGCATTCGAGCATTTTGTTGTACTTGAAGTACACCCACTTCTGTTAATGGAGAATCGAGCTCTCCTTGATATCGTCCTTGTGTATTAAATTCAGTTTCACCATGACGAAGTAAGTAAATTGTTTGATTCAATATTGTTTCCCCCTATAATTTCTCCCCTGCTATCACTCATTATTAATTATGCCTCCGCATAATTGCGTCCGGAGGCTTTAACTTCTTTCAGCGGATGTTTAGACACCCCGCTGAAAGAAGTTAAAACAATAGTATCATATAGACAAATCCAAAGAACAAACATAATGGACTGTAGATCCAAGTATCGTATTTAGCAAACTGTGAATGTTTTATTTTTTTAAAAAATCCAACATAATTAAAATCCCCAATCGCCCGAATAGTAAAAACTATAGCACAGACTATACTTCCGATTTTAGATAGACTATTTGCTTGAAAGCTCTGCAAATAATCACCCTGAACAACGATAATGATACTAGCCAGTAGAATAAGAATGGCAACGAATAATGTCCCCCATTTTCTTGGAGTAAATGCAGGTTTATGCTCTCCCTTTTTTACTGGAAGAACAGCGGTAGAACCCCATCGACCTCCAAAAGCCCAGTACATATGCAAAAAACTGATAAACCAAAGAAACCCTACAGCTATTAATGGTAAAATTGATTTCATATATTTACCTCCAATGTCGTAATCCTAAAACATACACTACCGTATGTTATAGTAAAAATTTTGCCCCTTCAGGTTCTATAACCATATTAGGGACGTTTATAATCATGTAATTAATGATGCCTCGGCTTAATTCCGTGACATCCGCCTGAGGCTTTAAGCCAACAGATGTTTATTGCGCGAAAGCGTAGCGGCAGCAACAAATGTTTATTGCGCGAAAGCGTAGTGCTAACGCAGCGATAGCATCAGATGTTTTTTGTAGATAAATTGCCACAGTACGTGGCGTTCTTAGACTGAGTTCCTCTATTTCGGTGGATATATGGTCAATCGCAGCAAGAAGTTAAAAGCTCAACCATTTTATCAATATCAAAATTAGGATTTTCTTCAAACCTTGTCATCCATCCTACATACGTTAAATAGGCAAGTCTCGCTCTATCTATCGATTCAGCATTATTTATCCCTTTTTTTTGATACAATTTCGCAACACAAGAAATTCTTTGTTCCTCAATATCCACTAAGCGTGCTGCAACAACAGGATCATATTTTGCCCATGTATAAATACCAATCTCCATTTTTTTATCTCGATTAAAACTAATTTGTAATAGCTGTTCTAAAGAGGCCTCCTGTTGCTCCATACTTTGAACAATCAGCTTTGTGGCATGTACTTCCCAATAGTCGAGCATAGAATCTAACAGCTCTTGATGGTCAGAAAAATAGTGATAAAAGCTCCCTTTACTTATTTTTAGTAATCGAGCAAGTGCTTCGATGCGAACTTTATGTATTCCTTCATCAGCTAATTGTTGTAAGCCTGCTTTTATCCAATCTTCCCTCGTTAATTGCATGTCATCTCTCCACTTAGATACGGTAGCGTATGTTTTTGTGTTAGATTACTACTACTTTCATTTTTTGTCAATTGTTCAATCTGTTATTTTTTTGGAACTTTGATGTTATTGCTGACCGTTACATTTATAGTCATTACCCTTGGTAAAATACATGCGCATATTAATATAATAGCTAAAAGTTTTTTCATCTTTAATCTCCTTTTTTGGGTTATTTGTAATTCCTCTTAAATAAAGAACATTTATATTCACGGAGGGTGGTGACTAAGTGTTAAAATCACTTTTGTATTGACTCCTATTTATTCACAGCTAAGGCCAAGTTTTTTTGATTACTTGACCTCAATGACAACTTATCAATTATGCCTCGGCATAATTGCATCCGAAGGCTTTAGGCCAAAGAAGTTAAAATGTATTATCAAATAGATTTTCTGCTATACCTAGTAAAATATCTTTCTCTGTAAATTCCATTAATTCTTCTCTTGTAATGTCTTGCTGTTGAATTAGACGGTTTGATTGAATAGTCACGAGCTTTTCAAATAAGTTTCGAATATAACGACCGTTCGAAAAGTTTGGAATTGATTCGACTGGAATTTGATGCAATTGCTCCTTCATATGATGTGCAAATACGTCACCATACTGGTAATCATTATTTTTACATAGCATGGCAAAAATATCGTAAAGCTCATCTGTGCTAAAATTATCAAACTGCACAAAATGATTGAAGCGGGATTTAAAACCTGGGTTAGCTAGGAGAAATTCCTCCATGAGCTCTGTATAACCGGCAACGATAATAACTAAATCATCCCGTAAATCTTCCATCGCTTTTAAAAGGCTATCAATTGCTTCTTTACCAAATGCGTCTTGTTTATCATTTATTAATGAATAGGCTTCATCAATAAAAAGTACGCCGCCTTTTGCTTTATTCACAACTTCCTGGACCTTCAAAGCCGTCTGGCTAACATATCCTGCTACTAGGCCTGCACGATCTGTTTCTACAAAATGCCCACTTGAAAGTACACCAAGATGCTTATATATTTGGCCTATGATACGTGCCACTGTTGTTTTTCCTGTACCTGGATTTCCAGAGAATACTAGATGATATGTGATTGGGAAGCTCGTTAAACCATGATCCACACGCAAGCTTTGAATTTTAATGAAATTAATAAGATTATGTAATTCCTTTTTAGCATTTGGAAGTCCTACAAGCCCATCGAGCTGCTTCTGTAACTTTTCTATCTCACGCTCTATGTCTGGTGTTATTCGTAAACGTTCACCGTTAATAAATTCACCGCTATAAATAATTTTTCCTTCTTCATTAAAAAAATCTCCTCGACCGTGCTTTTCTCCATTTACAAGATCTCCGATAAAGGAAGCCTGTCCATTAGCATAATAAAGAGTACCATGTCCTGTCATAGCATCCTCTTTAAATTGCCCCTCCGATTCAAGCACACCTTGTCTGGAATAGTTCTTACCTTTTCCATGCTTCATATCCTCAAAGAAATAGCCTTCATACTTAAGAGATGTTATGCCATTTGCAAGCTCCTTAGCACTTGGCGATTCTGCTGCATAGTAAAGCTTTCCAGCACCTTGCATATGATTCCAAATAAAATCACCTTCATATTGTAAAAAACCACTTGGATAGTATTGTTTTCCCTTGCCTTTCTTCATGCCATGGACGAAATCACCCTCGAATTGTGGCTGATTTAAATGTGGATACTGTACACGAAGCTCTTTAAAAGAAGCAATAACATCTTTTTCATAATACAAAATCCCGTAACCTTCCATTAAATCATTACGAAAATGCCCCTCGTAATATACCTGACCATCCTTATATAAAATACCATTACCTTGTTTTTTATTTTGAATAAATTCGCCCTGATAAATCATTTGACCTTTTAAATACATGATGCCGTTACCTTGCTTCATATGATTGAGGAATTCTCCCTCGAATAACAGCTCACCTTCTTGGTCAAATAGCGTACCCTTTCCATCATAAACGTCATGACCAAAGTCATTTTTCTTCACGCCGCCACGATACATTAATGTACCATCTGGATATAATATATCTTTTTCTTCATGATTATATGTCATTTGATTGCCACCCTTTATCCATTCAGTATATGCTTAATTATAGCGTGGAAAAGAATACCTATGCGCGAATTTTTAGAATTCAAGGAGTATAACATGAAAAAAAGATATAAAATAATTATCGGCATCCTATTACCTCTTATCATTTTATTTGCATCAACAATATTTTTAACTCGCGATTCTACTTTTGATAAGGAGGTAATTGAACGACTTGATATCGAACAAATTAACGAAATTGAATTGATCCGTTCCTCTGATAACAAAACAATCACAATTACAGATGCAGCTAAAATCAATCAAATAATGCAGCAATTTGAAAATCAGACGCTTCGAAAAGTCTATTTTTCCAATTCAGATTATGACGAGGCTTATTGGTTAACGTTACATACTAATGATAAACGTGAAATTGGCATACGATTAGATGACTCAAAACATTTATTTGTTTATTTATACGAAGAAAGCTATATGAAAGATTACAAGCTTTTAGATAACTTTAATATGGCCTTTTTTGAGGATCTTTTTTGAAAAATAATTCATTCTTAAACGGTAAAAATCCGCTTCGATTTGGTTTTACGCGGATTTTTACCTTCTATTTTGTTTTTATATGTAGCGATAATTTTGCTGCATCGATTGAATCGTTTCAATCATCTCTTCTCTAAGCTCAATGGGCTCTATCACTTCAATGCTTGCCCCTTGGCTCAGCAGCCACATTTTAATACCATGTCCAAAAACTTCTGCTTCAAATAAATATTGCCCATCTTTTTTGGATACTATTTTTGCTGTTGGTAAACGATCTAATACAGCTTGCGGGGATGTTCCTTTAAAGATAAATTTCATACGCATTAGCTCGCCAGCATGCATAAACTGAATGCGTTTGCGAAATTCTCCTTCTTGAAAACGCTCGGCGTATGGTATTTGAAATTTTTTATCAAGCTCAACAAAATGCTGTATTCGGTCGACTCTATAGACAATAGGCAAATCCTTTTCGTGCTTATTATCATAAGCAATTAGATAAAAGTAGTATTCTGCGAAAATGACGGCGAGTGGTTTTAAAATCTTTTCTGTTGGAATTATTTCGCCTTCACGTAAATAATCAATTTTAATGATTTTCTTTTTTTGAACCGCCTCTGAAAGAACCCAAATTAAATGCAATAGAGACTTTTTATGATTTAAATCTACGTACAAATGCTTTTCGTTTAAAATAATACTGTGAATAAATTCCTGCTTATCGGCCGCAACAATCGAAATAAGCTTATCTATAATATCGCTCATTTCTGATTTTAGTAGTGCTCTTGATTCGATGAGAATTTTAACGATTGCTAAAACTTGCTCCTTCGATAAAATACTTTCCCCATTATTTGTTAGCCTGTACACATTTTCTGTCCGCACATATTCTAAATGGCAATCCAATTTAGCTTTTTCTAGATACGCTCGAATTTCATTCAAATCCCGTTGTATGGTTTTTTCACCAACATTATGTGTAAATGCTTCTTGTTTTTTGTTAATTCCTTGACCATCCATCAGTCTGTCAAACATCGAAATGACGCGATAGCCTTTGTTTTGTTGTGAATCTACCATATATCCCACTCTCTCTTCAAAATTACTTCTCTATTATACAAAAAGAGTTGGACACTATTAGTCCTTTTAACTACTGAATTTCTATTTTATTGGTATAACTGGCACGACATACTATACTTTTGTTATAATTCACTTTATTTTTACAGTTAATTCCGCATTGGTAGATAAAAAGGACTTCAATCTTGGTGATTGAAGTCCTTCATAATGCTAATAAAGCTACCCTTAAAATGGGATTAATTTCCGTTCCAGGCTACTCACTTTCGCACAGATATAATGTAGAAATTTCGTTTTATCACAATAAATTCTATGTGAAGTGGTTGGTTGAAGTGCAGGCTGGGCGACTCCTTGGGGATCAGAGACCCCTGTAGCGAAAGCGAAGCGGCAGCTACAAAGCGCACGGCCGGAACGGAAATCAACCTCTAGCTTTGCCCAAACGTCATACTTTTTCTAAGTGACACCTTAATGAATTTCATTTGACCATTTTGTTTTTCAACACAAGTAAAGATCTTATTGATCGAAGTCTTTAGTGGATTATTCCTTTACTCTTACTGCAGTTCCGTATGCTAATACTTCTGATGTGCCGTCCATGACCGATGATGTTGAAAATCTTATCGCAACAATTGCATTTGCTCCTAGTTGTCTTGCTTCTTCTACCATCGCTTGCGTAGCAGTTTCTCGGGAGCGAACGAGCATTTCTGCGTACTCCTTCATCTCTCCTCCGACAATATTGCGAAGTCCAGCCATCATATCACGACCAATATTTCTCGATTGTACTGAATTGCCTTTTACTAAACCTATAGTTTCTACAATTTCTTTTCCCGCTAGAATATCTGTTGTTGATAGTAACATACAATACTCCTCCTATTTTTTATATTTTTCAACGGCTTTAACAGCTTCAGCAATGGAAGTTGTAATCACTCCCGTGCGCTTAATCAAGCCAATAACAAATAAATTTCGATAAACAAACTGATTTTCAATTCCGTCCCGTACAAGTGCCTCTATTTTCATCATATTGTCCCGGCCTTGTTGGCGAACATCTGTAAATACGCCTACGATTGGTCGATTCAGCATTGCAAATGCACCAATCTCTGCTGCCACACCTGAATCAATCTCAACCCCATCTAAAACGGCCACTAATACATCGCTATTTTGCAGCATCTCTAAATCCGCTTGCGCAATCGCCAAACTATCAGCATATGCCGCTTTATCATTTATCGCATCATTCTCCTGTGGTACGTATAATTCAATACCTGGTACTGCCTCTCTAATTGATGCAGCGAGCTGCTCGTTGACTAAACGATCTCCTAAAGAAAATAATCCATTTGCTAAGTATGCCTTCATAATAAAACTCCTATTCCAATATTTTTTCAAACACTATTTTATGTCGATCTTTTTTATCCACAAAAGTTGAGACAATATCAAATCCGTGTTTAAGATTTGTGATGAGCATTGCTTTTCGCTCATTTCTACCATATGTACGAACTTTTTTAAAGCCAAGTGCCTGTAGATGTTCATGCTGTCGCATCATTAATTGACTGGCAATACCTTGACCCCGTTTATTTTCATGGACACCACCTAACCAACTATAAAAAACGCCATCAGGGTGTGTGTAACCTAGTTTAAAGCCTATGATATCTTCATTCTCTACCGCTAATAAACAAATAAGTCCTTCTTTACATTCTAGTTTTTCTAGTGGGAGATTTGCTCCATCAAATACATGTGCATGAATTTCCTGTAATTGTTTCAGCCAATCATATGGCACGCCTTCAATTATGACGATATGCATTTTTATCACCCCAATCTCTACAGTCATTCATTATAGCAGAAAAGGTTGAACTATAGTTTTATGGAAAAGTTCTAATCAAAAGTTTAAGAAATCTATATCGATCTTCATACAGTACTAATGATTTATGCTTATCTTCTTCCCCCATTAGATCATTCTAAATAATCGAATTTAACTATTTCATGGATGTTTTTATATAAAATATTTTCGTTGCAAGAAGCATTCAGTATACTTGATATAATCCGTTATTCAATTTTATCGCATAGGAGGTAACCTTATGACCCCCATAAATAGTTGGCTGACAAATTCGCTTCGTCCTTATTTCGGACTACATCCCATAGAAGAGCATTGGGATACGATTGAAATACGAAATGGTTATTTCATCTGCATGGATGGTGATGTCATTCGAAAACGTATATCAGTTAATGAGCAAGCAAATCAAGAATCCGATGTAAAGATTCAGACACGAAATCGTGAAGTAATTCTTCCTCAAACTGCCCGTGGTAAAGAGAAAAAAATGAATTATACCCATATTTCCAGCGTTAAAGCGAACGGGGTTGTTTTCTCTGCTGGCGTGCATATCGGGGATCAGCCATCCGGCTACATTACCGCTCGCAATGCGAAGACCTTTTTCGAACTGCCACTGACAAACACGAAGAATTTAACAAGTAAGGAGGAAATCCTTGAGTGGCTACATCAGTTTCCATCATATTTACCTCCAGACTATGGTCAGAAGTTGGAAAAACTCTCAAGGAAAAAAAGCTTGCGTTATAAAGCCGTTCCAGGAGATATTTTCCGAGTTGAAATTGATTTATTCACAGATGGCTATGTGCTTGTCATCGGAGATTTACGCCAAATGCAAAAAGATGGTTTGTTTTCAGAAGATTGTCTATGGAATGATGTAATGACGATGCCGCTTTTTATTCGACCTTATCTGTTCAAAACAACAAATCGCTTACCAAGTATAGAGCATATTACTTCAGCTCCTTTATCTGAACAAACCTTGATTGTTATGGACGATCATTTTATGCGTGGTGGCTACGAAAAAGTTGGACACAAAACGCTAACCGAAACAGATATTCTATTACCACTTGGTTATGGTATTAACATCGATTATGAAAAAGAAAAGTGCTACCGCCTTTCCTGGGGAACAGGAACAATTAGTAAGTCAGAAAAAGAAACTTCTTTTAAGACAGCAAGTCGTTTTTCTAATTATGGCGTAAGTGCAGGAATCAACGTCGAATGGTTTGATACTACCAGAGAACAAGCAATGTTACATTCACTAGAGCATCCGTTATATGCTAAGGAGCGCAAGCAGGCACTTGCGGAATTTGGCTTACCAGAGGATATTACATATGATGAATTCAACCGTCAAACAGGTGGGCTCACTCGGTTAGAGTATTTGGATTACTTATCTTCCCGTAAATAAAGAAATGGGTATACACATGTAGTGTGGTTTGAGATGACAGGACAGTTATCTCAAACTATGTACCTTTTGACAATTCTGTTCCCATTTCCTAAAAGTAAAGAGCTTTCCTCCCTTCATCACTACAAGATTTCAAAAGGAAATAGACTCCTTACATGAAGGCGAAATGCCAATTACATTATCACTTTAAAGAATTGATTAGAAATGCTAAGTTGGATTTCTACCTTTTAGGATTTATCGTATCTTTTCTTTAGAATATCTCAACCTTTTAAGTGAAATACTCCGTTATTTCTAATCTAGTGTTGCGGCTGTAAAGATAAAAGCACGACCATCCGCATTTAAAATCTGTAGCCCATCATTCGTTTCAACTAGTGGTGTATCCCAATGAACATGACCGCAGCAGACCAAAAGCTCAGCAGCATTCTGTAGTTCATTCCAAATATTTGGATTACCAGGTAGACCTTGTGAGCTAATCTTCGGACTTTCATGAAGTAGCAGGATGTCGGGAACATGTCTTATAATGTCTCTGAGTTTTGCCAAATAATCTGCTTCTCCCATCCGATTCGGTTTATCTGCCCTACCGATGATTCCTCCGAGTCCTGCAACTGCAAGTTTGCCATACATGATTGTACCCCCATCCGAGAAGTAATGGATACCTGAGGTAGAATCCAATTCAGCTTGTTCCTTATTCGTCAATAGATCGTGATTTCCTGCGATGCCTGTGACAAATCCAAATTGACTCTGAAAAGCTCTCCATACAGGCAAAGGATTACCGCTAGCACCTCTTTTGATTAGATCAGTGTATAAATCTCCACATAAGCAAACCATCACCTTGGCTGGGTCCAAATCTGGTAAATGGATTTGAAACAAAAGGGAAAGCACTTCCGCAAGTTCCTCACCCAGTAACTTTTGGGCTTCTTCTACCTGCTCTTGCTTATGACCTACAATTCCTTGTAAATCAGAAGCAATAATTAGTGCATCCAACTCCTCCGGCATTCCAAGTATCTCTCCCCAATAAATAGGAAGATATTCATAAGAAATACCCGCTGCCTTTGATGTAGCGGTAATGTACGGTAATTTCTCTAAAGGCTCTTTGGCAATATTAACGATTTTCAATGCTCTTTTTGTCTGTTTCTTCATTTAAGATATTCCCCTTATAGATAGGAGTCAAAGTAGTACTTCATCCTTTTAGCGGGAGACTATATTTTATCATCCGATTGTTTCTACAACGTTTCCTTGCTGATCTTTAATATACGTTTTTGCTATTTGAATGGAAAGCCCCGGTATAGAGGATACTTCAAACTCTTGTTCTTGCGGCATCAAGTTTTGATTGAGTTCCATAACTGCCTTGTCATTTAATGTGATGGTAATATCCGCTTCCTCCACGCTATACCCACATTTTTCACCTGGCTCAAATACAACACGGATTTCTCGACCAACTAAGGTTAGCCTTTTCCCTTTTAAAATCCGTCCTCGTAATAGTTTGCCGATTATTCCCGCTTGCTTTGCCCCCAGCGTTAACTTATTAGGCTGTTTGCTGAACAATCCCTTTTTCCCCTGCTCCCAAGCTAGTTGGTCCACAAATAAATAGCCGGTATTAGAGCCTTCTTCCGCCATTCCTTTTTCTACCGCTTCGGCAATGGATGAAATCTGTAAAAGAGATGCACGAGATAAGTCAGTAACATAGCTCGGGATATATTCTAGACCTGCATCTAGTACACCAATAGTATTCCAAGTTTGCATCGCCTCAAGCTCATCGCCTGTAATACCTACCATTTGAATAAACTCCACTTGTCCATTTGGTGTCTCAATAGCTGGCAACTCAGGATCTAACGCAAAGGCAAGCGCCGTTAAAAGCGTGTCAGCTCCTTGGCAGATTGGACCATTAGCATCCAAATAATCGCCTGATCTGAAAACATTGCCACTGTCAAAAACATATCTTCCCATGTTTTGCAGCAAATTTAACGCCCACGCTGGTGGCTCCTCCTCATCTTCATTTCGGGCAAGACGAAATGTTAACTCAAACCCATATCCGCTGTATTCAGCATCCTCTGATTCTTTTTCATATAATTCAGAAAATCCATAAGTGACAAAATGCCAGTGTGGAACTGGTGTCTCACTTTTATAGGCACTGATTCCTTCTAGCGGATCTTCGCCTCCTAATAAATATGGAATAACAGTTCCATAATGCTTTGGCTCCTGGTCTCCGTAAACTTTTAATAATTCCTGATCAATCGCATCCCAGCCAGATGCATTTACTTCTTCGCTCATCAATAACGCCCCCTATGTATTTTTTCAATTTCTTTTTTAGCAGATGTTTGGACACCCGCTGAAAAGTAACTTAAACCTGCATTCATCTAACCTCTCCAACTATAGCGGTGAAAAACATCTGTAACTGTCGTTTCACTTTCGTTACAAAAAAACATCTGTAACTGTCGTTTCACTTTCGTTACAAAAAACATCTGTGGCTGACGCTTTGCTTTCGCTACAAAATATTCGCTGAAGGAAGTTAAATTATATTCACTTCAGATTCTACTTTAAAGTATATAATATACTCCAAAGAGAATAATACCCAACTTGACTACCTTTAATTTTATAACAGAATAGTTTTATATTCATTAATCGGTGATGGACATCGAGTAAATTATCAAGACTTAAGCACCATATCCAATGTTAATCTGTATTGACATCAGCCTAGAACGACCGTAAAGTATGAAGCTTTGGAGGACATCTAGATACGCCAAGGCTTCATGATAGCGAGGATAAAAATTAATTAGAATGATTCGTGGTTTCTTCTTAGCCATATAACATTGCTGGTGAACGCACACTTTGTAAATAGTCTGCAAGCTTCCCAGCATATACTTTTTCTAAATAAGGTAATTGTGCGATACAATGAGGTGTCATTAATGCTGGATTTTGACAAACTTTCAGCCCACCACCCTTTAATAGCATCGCCACAAATTGCGAGCAAAAATAGGCACGCTCCCTTCGAACCTCCTTTTGCATCATTACTCCAAAGAGTCCAATAAAATTATATTTATAACGATCTCGATTCCAATACATATATTGTACGATTTTCATCATCTCTAAGTATTGATAATGAGATATTTTACAACGATAAATTACACAATCAGCCGTTTCAAATAGCCCTCTTTCTGCATCTTCTCGCAAAAAACCCCCACTTAAAGGATTGTTTAGTTGTCTACGTCCAAAGCTATACATTTCAAAGAGCTCCTCATCAAAAGAAACGGACGCATGATTCATCTCTTTTCCAGTATACATGCCTATAGCTTTTGATAATAATGTACCTGTTTTTGTTAATACTATGTAAATGGTGTATGCCATGTCCTCACCTACTTCAATTTTCTTTCCTACTACCAATACGTATTAAATATTCAAACGGTTTCATAAATTTCCTTTTTTTATAAGTATATCTAACGATGTTTATTTTTTTCTTAGAAAAAAATGAAGATTTTCTTAATTTTTTTCAATGCTTTTAGACTTATGTTTGTACGCTACCTTTATTTATATGTCTTGAATCTTATTCTTATGTGATTTTTGCCGAAGTACTTGAATATAGATATACGAGAGAATATGATAGCCGTAGTATTTGAGGCTAATTTTTTATTGGATGATAGCAGAAAGATAAAAACAGATAACTAATAGTTGTCTGTTTTTAAGAGAATTTATTAATTATAATTAGGGAGTACAATATGATTTCTTTGAAGTTTGACTTATGTTTAAATACTTCATCAAATATAGCTGTTGTTATTTTTAGTTTGTCCTATTGTATGATATAATCGCTTTACTGACTAACCTAAGCAAGTCAAAATAAGCTGTAGCGATACCGTACGCTACAGCTTTTTTGTGTTCTTCTCCTCAAGGATTACTACATTCCAAATACTCCTCTGCTAGTTGCGGATTATTGTATATGGCCATACCAGTTTTCAATTTTTTAAAGCCGATCTTTTCGTAAAAAGGTTCATTTCCTGTTGTTGCAATTAGCTGAATACAAGAAACATCCTCTAATTGGTGAATAATGTCCTCTAAAAGAGTTCTAGCTATTCCTCTTCCTTGATAATTTTTATGTACGACAACATCATAAATTGCAGCATTAAAGACACCATCTGAAAGAGCTCTCGCAAAACCTATAATTTTATGATCTTTTACTGCGAAAACTTGTTGTGTACTTGCATGGAAAACTTTTTTAATTATACGTTCGTCATGTTTCATCCATCCTACTGATTGATAAACTTCTTTTAACATTGTTAGCTCGTTTTCCTCTACGTCATATTTAAGTAAAACCATTTTTCATTCCCCCTAATTTTTTTATTTTTTTAGTGTTGATTAACTATATTGAACCATCAAATTAAAGATGATTACATACCATTTATAAACAAGCCTCTTGACGAACGTTTGTTCTGATATTAAAATGATAAAAAAGGAGGCAATTTTATGCAAAAAACGAACACCATTGAATTAGTACATTTCTCAGAAGAGTATGTGGATATTTTGAATGACTTTGAGCTTCCGGACGAACAAAGTCAATTTACTGCCCTTCCAAAAGAGATTTCTATAGAAATGGTTGGACAGTATCCGATTGTTATTTTGAGTGACAATGTGCCTGTAGGATTTTTTGTCTTGCACGCAACAGAAAGAGTAAAAGAATATTCTAATAATCCAAAAGCTATGCTGCTTACTGCATTATCTATTGACCATAAACAACAAGGAAATAGGTACGCCAAAAAAGGGATGCTAGCATTGTCTGAATTTATGAAGAGGGAATTTAAAGAATATAATGAAGTTGTTTTAGTCGTTAATCATAAAAATATTCCGGCTCAAAATTTGTATTTAAAAGTTGGCTTTGTCGATAACGGGGAAAGAAAAATGGGACGTATTGGCGAGCAAATTGTTATGAACCTAACCATCTAATAGATTTTCAAAAATCACTCGTCATGACATGGGTGATTTTTTTGTTCTCCCCTTACTAGTGGGCATCAGGATATAAGGAATTTTGAGCCTACATATATGATTGTCATTGCGGATAGACTGTTTTGACAATCGGCTATTTAAAAATGAAAATGCCAACGACATATGTAAGGATTACATACTCTTTTGGATGTTCTAATTGAATTATTCCACTTCATATCAAATCTTCAAGTTCCTTTTAATAGTTTACATAATATTTTTATTCCATAAATAAAGTGTTCCTCTATTTGGTAAGTTGTCATGGTAGCTCACTTCCTTCCACACCGTAAGAAGTTTAAAATGATCGGTAACATTGTTGTTCCCCACCGTCTACTAATCTGCCCATAAGTTCAATATGTTCCCCAAACTAGAATTCCAATAATAGAAATTCACTCTAATCAATTTTTATACTAACTCCAGCAACGTCACCGCTTCACAGTGTGCTGCGTATGGTGGCAATACAAGGGTGGTTGTGGGTTTAATTATATATGCTCGGTTCCTATTTTTAGTGGAGTCGAGCATATTTTTCTTATACATATTCAACTATGGCTTCTTCAATTAATACACTCTATTGTTGAAGTAACCTTTGACGTTATCTCCGGCTTTCCCCCATTCTCGCTAAATACTTCTTTACCATCTACATACGTAATTAAGGTTATTTGTTTAATATTTAAAGAGTCACTCATTTCAACCGAAATGCCACCCCCGTTATGGATAATATAGATTATTAGTTGATATGAGTTAATTTCATTAAATATAGAATTTTGGGTAATTTATGTAATTTTAACTCTCCCTCTCCCCAATTCTCCGCACTTGTCTATTTATCTTTATAACTCTCATCATAAAATATCTTAATTGCAATTTATTTTTTCAAATACAAAAAAAAAGGGTGTGTAAACCTAAATGAATCTAATAAATGAGATTCACCAAAAAATACAACAAATTATTAAAAATCTGAAGCAAGACCAATATAATGATGGTTCGTGGAGATATTGTTTTGAAAATGGACCAACGACCGATGCAAATATGATTATCCTGTTAAGAGTATTAGATTATGATGATGAGAATCTTATAAAGAAACTTGTTGCACGTCTACTTCAGCAACAGCAAAATAACGGTGCTTGGAAACTTTATGATGATGAAAAAGGAAATTTATCTGCAACAATTGAAGCATATACAGCTCTTTTATTTTCTGGACATTTGAATAAAGATGATCCGTTGATGAAATTAAGTGAACAATTTATTGTAGAGAATGGAGGACTTGAAAAAAGTCATATTTCTACGAAGTGTTTACTAGCTATTACCAACTTATACCCTTGGCCAAGACTATTTCCTATCCCACTTAGTATCATGAATATACCTAAGTTTCTAACATTTAATTTTTTTCATTTTAGCTCATACGTACAAGCACACTTTCTTCCTATGTTAATATTAGGACACGATAAATTTGTAGTTACTAATAAATGGACGCCTGATTTACAGCATTTATTTTTATCTCAAAAGAAATATAAGGCACTTAAAAAGAAAAAAAGAGGGTTTAATTTATTTAAAAAGATATTGCCTACTTATAAAGAATCTACGAGGCTAAAAGCTGAACAACATATATATAATTGCATTGAAAAGGATGGGACATTATATAGTTACGCAAGTTCTACATTTTTTATGATTTATGCACTACTTTCTCTAGGTTATACAAAATCTTCTCCTATTATTAAAAATGCTATTGGCGGTATTAGATCTTTTTTATACGAAAAAGGAGATGTTTTTCATATTCAAAACTCTCCTTCGACTGTTTGGGACACTGCGCTAATTTCTTATTCCTTACAAGAATCGGGTCTCACCATAAAGGATCCAGCTATCCAATTAGCTTCGAACTTCTTAATGGAATTACAACACAAACACTCTAATAAAGGATGGGGTTTTTCAGAAAGCAACTCCATTAATCCCGATGTTGATGATACACAAGCGGCATTAAGGGCACTATCTAATTTTACATGTAGTCATTCTGATTTTCGTATGGCCTGGAATTCGGGAGTTGATTGGTTATTAACCATGCAAAACAATGACGGGGGCTGGGGAGCATTTAAAAAAAATAGTCCTTCATACATTAAATGGCTTTTCCCCATACAGAGTTTTGAAGACACTGCTATAGATCCTTCTGCTGCTGACATCACTGGCAGGACATTGGAATTTCTAGGGAATCATTTAAATTTGACTATGCAACATCCTCGTGTAATGAACAGTGTAAAATGGCTAATAAAGAATCAAACTAATGATGGTTCATGGTACGGACGTTGGGGGATATCTTACATTTATGGTACATGGGCCGCTGTCACAGGCTTAAAGGCAGTTGGGGTTTCATCTGATCATCCAACTATTCAGAAAGCAACAGATTGGTTGTTAAATATAAGGCAATCTGACGGAGGCTGGGGTGAATCATGCCAGAGTGATTTTCATAAAGAATATATTCCTTTGTCCTATTCTACACTAGTACAAACTTGTTGGGCGGTTGATGCATTAATTTCTATCTCTGAGTTTCCTACAAAAGAAATCACAGAAGGAATTATAAGAATTTTAGAATGGCAAAATACAGAAACTAGTCGGACCACTTATCCTACTGGTGCAGGTTTACCAGGACACTTTTATATCCACTATCACAGCTATCAATACGTATGGCCTTTGGTTACATTAAGCCATTACTTAAAAAAATACAATTAGTTCATTATAGGAGTTTTTTTAAAAAAATAGTTAATCTATCTACCCCCCTCCTTTTTCATCTCATATACTATATTGTTCCCATCTTTTCTGTAATTTACTTTTATTTGAAAGGAGGTTTTTGTCAATGGGCAATATTGATCCTAATTTAATGCGTGTTTTCCGACAAAGAATTAGAAACCCTCATTGTTTCGGTCGTGTATGTGGAGCTCTTAGATCATGTAACTATCATCACTTAAGAAGTCCCGCAGGTGCATACGGTCTCGTTGATCGTCTATCTGAATGTTGTGGAGTACCTGTAACAAGAGCTCAGAGAGATAATGCAGCACACTGGCTTATGAATTGTGGAGTTGATCCTTCAAACACAGCTCACCGAAGAAGGATGTGGGGTATTGTTAGGGGAGGTTTGTGGTAAACCGAAACACTTTATAGCAGGGCAACTAACCATGGTTAGTTGCCTTCTGTTGCGAGACACACTCTACATGTGGCAACACATTGGTGCTGGTGGGTTAAATTATAAATGACTCTGCTCTACTTTAGCGAAATACCAACTTACTGTATTTTCTACTTTCACTTACAAAAAGAGCATCAATCCCGTTTTGATCAGCGACTCTATTAAGTTGAAGAATTATTTTATTATGTATCTAAGTTTGATTACCTCAATTCTTTCTTTTTTCTTCTTTTCTTCTTTTTGATTCTTTTACATAATTAATATAGTTCCCTGTTCCTTCTATTGCTGAAACTGCAATGATGGCCCATTCTAGTGGATTAACATCTCTTAGCGTTTCCTTTCCATAGAGTAATGTAATGCTAGCAATAAACCCATAGAGAATTGCTTTAGAAAAATACTCCCAAATAGGAGAATAATTTTCTATATTAATTTTGCCGTATATTTTTTCTATTAAGATTACCATTCCTATAATTAAAACTACGGTTATAATCATTTCCGTCTTCATAGTCCGCCTCCATAAAAAATTTTAACACTTACTTCATTATATAATTTCTTCGAAAATATCTTCAATCCTTCGTGTAACAAAAAAATCCATTACTGGGAATCCGTTCTTTTATCATTTCTTTATTATTAAACTAACTCCAACCACTTCTACGACTTTAGTTGCCATTATTAATCTCTTGGTTATAGGAAACAGGTCAACCGTTTTTTATTGTTTTAACAGGTATGCGGAAACATATCTACTACAATTTTTTCAAAGCTGGAATCTTAGTACCTAACACCTAAGATTACAACCTCCAATACAAGAGCGCCTCCTATGATAGGAACTCCTCCGTACTTAATTATTCCATTGAGAAAATCTTTGTTGTCAGTATCCTATGCTGAAATACGATCTGTAATAGTTATCATCTGCTCTGTTATTTGCACTCTTTCTTCAACAGTGATTGTGTCCTTTTTTTAGAGCTCACGTATACCTTTGAATTTAACATAGTCCTTCAAATCGCCATCCTGAAAATCTGAGTAACTATCACGATTTCTAAAATAGCGAAGCACCTCATCGACGTAGCTATCGTAAATCGGATAATCGAGTGGACTGTGATGGCTACAATACTTTGAGGCAAAGGAGTAAAAATTCTTCTCTGTATTACCTATAGTTACATACTAGATATCTCCTAACAGCGTAACATCACCGGCCTCAAGTCTCGCATCTATTTCCAAAGCAATTATGTGATTAGCTACAGGATAGATTGAAAAAATGTTCGTACTAAGCGTTATGTCTTCAAAAGAATATCGATAACGTCTGTATTCTTCGGGCATAGCTTAAAGAACAGTTTATTAAGTGCATCCTCCTGCAGGTGGTAGATCTCAACCCGCTAGATCGATGGATAAGGAACATCAACATCCATTTTCTTCTTACGAGTATATACACGATTAGAAGTCTTTTTCTGCTTGAGCGCAGATGGATCTGCAGTTCCATCAGAATCTAAGAATAAACGGAACTTTCTAAGATGAGACAAGTAACCACTAACAAGTGAATTAACATTACCGGCTGCGTTCTCAGAAAGTGGAGGTGAAAATGTTACTTTATCCATACATTTTTGTTTCATCACATATATTTCATTAATTAATTGTAAGTTATGCGGATAAAAAATCATCTTTCTCTCACACTAATGGTGGAGGTGAGATGATCATGGGTAATAATAAACATAAAAATAATAAAACTCAAGACAACAAAAAACAGCAGAATCAAAATCAAAATGCTAACAGAGAACGTAAAAATGAAAACAGAGAAGAGTTCGGTGAGGAAGTAGATTTCAGTAGTATTCAAAATGAAAATAAACGTTAATTAATTTTGAACTAACCCCCAATATTATCTTAGAAAAAGGTGTGTATTGGGGGTTTTTTATTCTGTAAACATCGACCTTGATCCATCTCTTTCGATTTCTTAAAATACAAAAAAACCCGGAAATAATTCCGGGCTAATTACCACTTACTTTTTTCCTCCATGTCATACTGTCTCGCTTTTCGCATTCGATCTTAAGAATAACCTAAGACAACCGTGCAAGTATGAGATTTTATTCTGCTTGATAATTTATTTCCATAGAATGGTGGTTTCACCTTTTTTATGATACGAATTTATCTACTACCAAAGCCGTGGCACAATAAATATCTACTGGTATCCATAAGAGCCAACCTATTATCCAGTTTAATTTTATATATACATTAGGTGGTATTATTTTCGATGCTATTTTTGTATTTCCTACGAGTTCATTATTTTCCCGTACCCCTTCAGAAATATTCTCAACCTTCAGTTCTACTTTAGTTAAATTAGGATTATGAAAATCAACCTCTAAAAATGCGTATTGAGGATTTGAAATCGACAATTTTACACTCCTTTGTTTCATCCTAATTCCTTAATAAATCAATTAAAAGCTTAATTTGCATGTGGCTATTATATTCACAAGGTAGTAACAATATGCACTATTAATTTACAAAGTTTTGCAATGAGACCAATCAATTGTCGATTATTGACGTAAAATTTTAAAGAGTAATTGTGTAAAATGATTCTTATCATTTTCTCAAAAACGGAGAAAGCCTATAAACCTTGATATATAAAGGTTTATGGGCTTTCAAGTATTTCTTATCTTGACTAAAAAAACTTCTAATGATATCGGTGGCCGGGAAGCTAAAACTTATAATTTGCCATTCTGTTTCTAGACCGCAGTCTATCCTATAGGGTACTTTTGAGTAACTATAAAAGGGTCACTTTGGTTAGGAGTGACCCCTTAGTAAAAAGTTTCGGAGGTGT
Organism: Lysinibacillus sp. 10T31; assembly: GCF_056394365.1. Classification (NCBI taxonomy): domain Bacteria; kingdom Bacillati; phylum Bacillota; class Bacilli; order Caryophanales; family Bacillaceae; genus Lysinibacillus; species Lysinibacillus sp. 10T31. Next base: position 404 of record NZ_JBFTHS010000064.1, on the reverse strand, counting down.
AAGGCTAAATTAGCTTTACCCTACTATTAATATGATGTGATAGCTATATTTGTATAGTGAATTACCAGTGAAATAAATTTAAAAATAAAAAAGCCGTAGCTTCGTCACACGTTAAAGTAAACTAATGAACAATATGAGGAAATTAGTAAATAATAATCCATACCTCTTACGAATAATAATCTTTATTCTAAAGCTACACGTATATGATTAATCAACAACTTTTCCACTTGTGATTTAAGAGCTTGATTTGCATAACGGAGTACTACATCATTACCTGCAGTGGCAACTTGCACGTCACTAAAGTATTCATCTACTGGTTGCCAACCTACTACTCGTATACGTTTTTGTGCAAGTTCTCGTTTGAGGTTAAAATATTCTTGTCTTAGATCCTTTAGCAATGAATC
>NZ_JBFTHS010000063.1:0-21950 GCF_056394365.1 Lysinibacillus sp. 10T31 | reverse complement strand
GAATAAATAAGATATACATCCCCATCAATTAAGACATAGTTACGCTACACATCTATTAAACAATGGCGCACCCATTGAAGTAATTCAAAGTTTAATGGGGCATGAAAAATGTGAAACTACTCGGATTTATGCACAACTAAGTGGAAAGCTTAGAAAGGAATTTTATCAGAAGTACTTTTAGTTTATTTAAAACAGAGAAACACCATAATAAATGTTTCTCTGTTCAATTAATGCCCACGTTAGTTGAATAAGGCTTTTATTATAGAAATATTTTGGATAACAGTCTTTATTTTAGGATTTATTTCTTTTGTAATTTCTTTTTTTCTTATAAAGATAACCTCAGCAAAAAACTAATTTTAATAACTTCGTGAATATTCTTGATACATTTTCTGTTCTTGGACTATTTTATATACGTATTGCTTTCAAGATCATCTTTAATAACCTCAGTAGGAATTATGAACTCCAAAGCGCCCATTGCCCCTGGTGCTACTTCGTATTTGTCAAAGCAAATGACCAACTTACCCTCGTTATTGATGTAGAAACTTTGATTTCTATCAACTTTTACAAATGATACCTCTTCAGGCTTTTCAACAATCCCCGCTACCCAGTAGTAATTACTGCTATCTTTCTTATAATTTGCGATCATTTGCTCAATGATATTGTTGCTGATGTTATAAATGTAATTATCATCTTTGAAAAGACTTGGTAATGTAATTAAAAGTTCGTTCTTTTTATCTATCGTATCGAATTGTCTTGCGGAATAACCATTTGATGTGCTGACTTCATAACGCTCGATAGCAAGGATTTGATCGTTGTCGGTTTTCACTTCATAACCTCCTTTGACTCCAATATGCCCTCCGCCCACGCTCTCAACATATTTCATATCTTCCTTGAAGGCTTCAAATTGTGCTTGGGCTTCTACCATATATTTTTTATTCAAGTTTGCTTCAAATTTAGTGTTCTCTAATCCTTGTAAAGCTGGTACATTGATATCTGCTTTATATGTTTTATCTTCTACTTTAAATTCGTGGAAGGAAACAACTTTTGCTAGACTACCAATGACAGGTACGTCTTTTACCGAAGCCGCAAAAGGTTCACTCGTATTGACACCTACAACAAAAAATAGTGCTGCTGCCGCTACTCCTGCAGTAAGTTTTTTAGGCAATTTTTTATAATTTTTCTTGTTCTTCATTTGCTGATTCTTTCCTTGTTTTAATGCTTGCCTAACAACAAAATCTAATTCTTCTGGAATAGGAATATTGTCATACTCTTTTTTCATTTCCATTAATTTATCATCCATTATTCATAAACCTCCTCAGTCATATCAATGCGCAATATTTGTAACGCTTTGTACAACCTTGTTTTAACTGTACTGACTTTTTCGTTTAAAATCTCAGCAATATCATCTAGTTTTAAGTCTTCAAAGTATCGAAGTATAAGCACGCTACGGTACTGCTCGGGTAGTGCATTGATTGCTGTATTTAAATCAACATTTTCATATTTATCCACCATTCCCGTATCTAAGTTAGATAGTATCTCGTCATCTATAACAATAAGTTTTTTCCGTTTCCGAAGCAGGTCAAGGGCCGTATTCACGACAATTCGATAGAACCATGTTCTGATATACTCAGGATTTTTTAAAGAATTCATATTAGAGAACGCTTTATTAATGGCATCGTGCACCACATCAAGTGCATCGTCCCGATTTTGCACATACTGGTAGGCCAGTCTGTAGTACTTCTCTTTATTCTGCATCACAAAATCTGCGATGTTTGTTCCTAAATCTGTTTTATTCATCTATTACAACCTCTCCTTAAGGTGAAAAATTCATTATAAGCGTACTCTATATTTTTTGACGTACAGCTATCTTAAAAAGTTTTCAAACACAAATATAAATATAACAATTCAATTAATCTTCTTTTACTACGTTATGGAATATTATTATGAATCTCCAAAGAATAAAAAAGGTAGCAACATTTGCTGCTGCTACCTAGATACTTAACTATATATTAATAACCTATAAAAAAACCAACTCGATTGTAATTAGTTTCAATTGTAGAAGATATCGCCCCTATGCTAGGGAAATAATTTTAAGAAAGACAGGAAATCACATTGGGAACGCTAGGCAGGAAGAATTTGGAGTTTAGAGTACACCTTCTCAAATTGTTTCTAAATCAGCGGCTTTATATTCGATTAAAGATCAACAACAAAACAAGTAAACTTTCTAGATGTCTATAAAATTTTCATTCTTCACAAAAAGTCGTTCTTCTTCTTCAACTATTCTGCCCGTTCGTTCAATAAGAAAAAAAGAAAAAAAGAGCTACATATGCAACTCAATGTTCTTCAAGAAAAGCACCCGTTAGCCATCCATGTAGCGCAAAACCAGTACTACATCACAGAATATGAAAGATGATTAAGTTCTTTCATGGGAGTTGAAGAAGAAAAAGATGGGATCTCTATGGAATCCCATCTTGAAGTAAAGCAACCCGTTAGCCATCCATGAAGTGCAAAAATTAGTACTTCACCACAGAAAATGAAAGATGATTAAGTTCTTTCATGGGAGTTGAAGAAGAAAAGTGACGTTTATTCAACAATCGCGCCCGTAGAAACGCCCTCGTTCGTGCGAATATTACATAACTTCCGCTAGCTGTGATTCACTCATCTCACCGGGAAATACCCTGCCTTGCTTTATCCATAGTTTGATATGCCCTTGACAGTTTCAGAAAATAAGAAAGTCTATTGAAAATCAACTACAACAGTGAATCAACGGCCTACCCAGTTATATCAAGGCTTATTTGCCGGTTTCACTCTACGAAAGTTGAGTTAATTAGTAATTTATTTTACTTCCCGTATGTGGATCATACTGATAGTACATAGAATGTGTTTCCGCCACTTCCTCTAGGATGAGTTTGTCTCCCTTCCAGAACTTGGAGCGGACGTTGGTAAAGTCTGTTTGGTTTCCTTTTTCTAAATCAAAGATTAACAATTTCGAATCAAAAGCGTCTGTAGAATAGTCTGCGGTTAAATAGCGTCCAGTAGCATCCACTGCAACTTTATACATAACGCCTCCTTCAAGTGTAGCTAACAAGTTGAAGGCTTTTGTTTCACGATTGAAAGAAAATAAGGTAACTTCACTCGTTTCATCCATTCCCTGCAAACTAAAAATAACGGTTTTTTCATCATGTGTACGGAGCAAGGAACTGAAACGAATATTTTCAGTTTGAATAAATGATTGAGGAATATCTTGTAAAGAAAAAAGTGCCTCCTCCTTGCCATCCTTCACCAATTCAATTTCGTTCTGTTTATTTGCCAAAAGTTCTGTGGTAGATAACTCTTTCACTGTTTCAATCACAAATCGCCCATTTTCCTTCATAAGGGTAAATTCATACGTGGACACTTTGTAATAAGCAAGTGCTATGTCTGTCCAATAGACTTCAGCTATTACTGAAGTAGACTGTTCATTTTTTGTCGGCTCCAGTATTTGAAAACCAATTTGTTTAGGATTCGAATACGTTAAAAATTCCGGAGGGTCTTTTACTAAGCTTTTTGCAAAGTCATCATCTCGCACAATCAAAGCTTGTAAATAACTTTTCACCGTTTCAATCTCCGTACTCGATTGTTCACTCAATTCGATTTTCATAATCATAGCAGGTTCGTTTTCACCATCGTTTCTCTTTTTCATAACATACAATGTACGTTCATCATTTCCCCAAATGGGAAAATGATAACGATACATCCCTTCACCCGAAGGCTCATAGCGTGGAGGCGGATTTGTCGTGACCTGGTTTTTTGTCTCCAAATCCATATCCGAAATCCATACATCTTCAAACCCAGAACGCTCTTTCACATACGAAATGTATTTGCCATCGTTTGTAACAGATGGGTTCTTACCACGATCTACAATGGTTTCTTTTCCATTCTTTAAGTTGTAAATAATAATTTCTCCATGGCGCTCGAAGACAAGTTTTTGTTCCTTCTCCACAAAAGAGGCCATTTCTCCACTTACAATGATGTTCTCTTCCTTTGTTTGCACATTCACTTCTACAATTTGTTTTTCCTTATCCGTTACTTTTGTTAAATAGATATGGTTCTGATCCTTCCATTCTGGATAAATATAACTAGAATCTAAAGTTCCATCTAGCACTTTTTCCGACTTCGTAGTTTTCACATTAAACAAAAACACATCTCCATTATACGTAAAAAGTAGCTTCTCCCCCTTAGACGAACGGCTAAAACTATCCGCAGCATCATTTAAAACTTGTTTCATTCCATTCTCATAAACAAAAATACCTCTGCCTTCTAATGAAAGATACAAGCGTCCATCATGATACGTATAGGCGGTTATCTCCCCACTCCCAATATCGAGGAACGAAATCGCATTCGTAATCTTTAACGAACTTGCCTTCACGTGTGACATTTGTTCATTCGACACTAAAAAAGCTAAAAACAAGATAGCTGCCGCAAGTAAAGGAATCCAAGCATTCTTCCATTTCCTCGTCCTACTTTTCTTCACAAATGTTTTACGCAATTCTTTTTTAAAATCAGTGTCAACTTCAATCTCATTTCTTAACTCGTAAAGTGTCTTCTTTATTTTTTCGTTCTCCATCATAATCCCCCCAAACACTTCTTCACCAAAACACCTAACTTTTTCGTAATACGATTTGACTTTACACGAAGAGAACCTTCCTCTTTATTCAAAATGATCGCCATATCTTTAAATTTCAAATCTGCAAAATACCGTAACTCCGTAATTTCTAAATCTTCGTCTGATAAATGCCCTAAACTTTTCTGTAAACATTCCTTCTCCGGTGTACCATCAAACGGATCTTCAAATTGAAGAGGACTCAAATACTGTTCGAATTCATCTCCCATTAACACACTCTTGTTTTTCCGATAGTAATCAATGACCGTATTCCTCGCAATAGTAAACAGCCAAGCCTTATCATTCGGATGCCCTTCCAACACAGAAAATTTCTCAAACGCCTTCCGAAACACATCACTAACCAAATCTTCCGTATCCCATTTATTACTCGTCTTTATATACACATACCTATAAATGTCATCAAAATAAGCATCATACAAGTCAACAAACTTCACATCCAACTCACTTCCCCCATTTAATCTATCCAGTTTAATAAACGATTCATTTCTTAAAACGTAACATTCTATTAATAATTTTTATATCCAAGTTGGGCTAACCAGTACCATTGGCGGTAAACCACCCTCCAGTGATAGATTGCTTAAACCTAGAAGTTTACGGGAAGCCTGGGAGAAGTAAGGCGCCCCAAAGGGTTATAATGGGCTAATTAGCCACACGACACCACTATTTTCTCGCTACTTTGTGTTATCTTAGCAAAATCTGTGGAACACAGGTTTATGGATTTGCACCATCTTCTTCACCAAAAGAGGCATACAATAGCTTTATCGCTACGCTAAAAATATATGATGCTTATGGTAATATCGAAACAATCCAGGATTTTTTGAATATGAATAAGAATAAGAATAAGAATAAAATCGGGGTTAAATAGGAGTTTCAGGAGTGATGCTGACTGGCCAAATACAAATTTTAAAGCGTTAGAAAATCAAGACTTTGTTCGTGGAGTATCATTAGGTGCTACTGCGCAAATTGCCCTTCCCAAAGTCCTTTTCCTACATATGTAGCTCCTAGATTATTCTTATCTTTTATGAAAAAGAATAGAGCATTACTGTTTATTTTATAGGCTGGAATTAACACTAAATCTTTTTCAGCGGCCAATATAGCTTCTTGAGGTTCTGAATAGGAACTAGATTTTTCAGAAAATAACCATATAACAGTAATAAAAATTACAATCACTGCAAATGCGATACCTATATTTTTGTATAAAGAGACTTGTTTCACTTTAACACCTCGCTTATTGAACATTGTTTTACCACAAAAACCCATTCCTCACTTGATAAAAAAATTAACAAATACCAAACTTAAAAGCTGAACTAATTTCAAAATTAGTTCAGCTTAAAAATAATGTATTATAATGTTGTACATTGTATATAGGATACTGATCCATTTAGTGCATTACTTTAGCACTTGACTATTAATATAATACTGAGCGTTTTTTGCGTCGTTCTACGCTTTTTTCTAGCGACTCTGATCACTTCTTCTGTCTACCTGGACGTTCCCGGCTTATGCCAACCAGAACGATTGAAACTTATCTGAGCACAAATGATTTTACAGCTTAAAATAAACAGTAACTTTTTCATTAAACACTTCTGTCTCTATATATCGTTCACCATGATTGTCATCCGAATACTGAATTTCATTTAACAACACATTGGCATTAAGTAACGCTTCATGCTGTTGGATGATAGTTGTTGCTTTAGCACTTCCAGCAATCGAAATCGATACATACTGTTCTACAGGAAGTTTCCATTTTTTGCGGGTATCTTGAATTGTGCGAATTAATTCCCTAATTTGCCCTTCCTCAAGTAAGCTAGCTGTCAGATGAACATTCATAAGGACTCGACAAGAAGCATCTTCGGCTAAGATGTAATGTTCCTTCACAATAGATTCAGTTAACACATGCGCTTTTAATAATGTTACCTGTTCCCCATCGATCGTTAACGTAACTGAGCCTGTTTGCTGTAATAAATTTTTCTCCTCATCACTTAAATTCACTACGTAATCTTTTACTTTGTTCACTTTTGCTCCAAATGCTACACCAGCCGTTTTAAAATTAAGCTTATAATGAACAGTTTCATATGCTGAAAAATTATTTGTCCAAACGCATTCTTTAATATTTAATTCATCTTTCACGAGCTCGCTATATGGTTGATAATCTGTTAACTCCCCGTCAACAGTGACAATGATTTCACTTAGCGGCTGCTTTACCTTGATCCCTTGACTATTACGGATACTGCGGCCAAGCTCTACTACTGTTAAAATATTCGACATCTCTTTTTCAAGCTTTGGATTCAATAGTTGCTCATTGTATGTTGGGTAGTTTTGTAAATGAACACTTTTTCCTGATAATTGTCGATATAAATCCTCTGCGATAAATGGAGTGAAAGGTGCTAGTAATTGGCAAATTGTCGTTAATAGCTCATACAGCGTACTATAGGCACCTCGTTTATCTTCTGACAATCCGTTTGCCCAAAATCTTGCTCGTGAGCGACGGATATACCAATTGCTTAGCTCTTCCACAAGCTTGCCGATTTCGCGTGTTGCCTGTGTAAATTGATAATCATCCATAGATTTTGTCACAAGCTGAATTGTGTGATGTAATCGAGAAAGTATCCAATGATCTAGCTTTGTACGTGTACCAGTCTTGTTAGCATCGTACTGGAAGCCATCTATTTCTGCATATAGCTGATAAAACTTAAATGTATTATCAAGTGTATCGACAAGTTTTGATTTCGCATCCATCACAATCTTCTTAGAAAAGCGTTTAGGATTCCAAGGAGAACTGTCCACTAAGAACGCCCATCGTAAAGCATCCGCTCCGTATTGCTCTATCAGTTCTACTGGCTCTAATGCATTTCCTTTACTTTTCGACATTTTCTGCCCATGCTCATCTAAAACATGCCCTAAAGAAAGTACATTTTTATAAGGTGCCTTGCCTGTAAATAAAGTCGAAACCGCTAAAAGACTATAGAAAAATCCTCGTGTCTGATCGATACCTTCTATGACAACATCAGCAGGGAATTGATTGTTAAATGTATTAAGATTTCCAAAAGGATAATGATGCTGAGCAAACGGCATTGAACCACTATCAAACCATACATCAATCACTTCAGGTGTACGTTCCATGTCACCACTACACTTTGGACAAGTACACACAACCTCATCTATATACGGCTTGTGAAGATCGATGTCATGTAGAGTGCCCTTCGCTAATTCTTTTAAAGATGCAATACTATTTGGTGCCTCTTCATGACCACAATCCTGACAAACCCACACATTTAGCGGTGTACCCCAATAGCGATTACGGCTAATATTCCAGTCCACTAGGTTTTCTAAGAAATTGCCAAATCTACCGTGTTTAATATGATCAGGATACCATGTAACTTGTTCATTATTTTGTAAAAGTTTATCTTTCATTGTAGACATATTGATAAACCAACTGTCAGTCGCGTAATAAAGCAATGGTGAATCACAGCGCCAGCAATGAGGATAGCTATGCTCATATTTTTCCTTATCAAACAAGAGCTCTTTTTTAGCGAGCATTTTAATGATTTCGACATCGCAATCCTTCACAAATTTACCGGTAAGCTCTGGAACCTCTTCTGTATAGCAACCCTTTAAATCGACAACATTGACAAACGATAGCCCATTTTGCTGAACCGTTTTATAATCGTCCTCCCCATATGCAGGCGCGATATGGACGATACCAGTTCCACTATGCTCTGTAACATAATCCGCTAGTACAACGACATGCCCCTTATCAACTGTGACATAAGAAAATGGTGGGGTGTACGACACACCTTCAAATTCATGCCCCTCATGTTCACTTAACACTTCAACAGAATCAGCAAAAACTTTATTCACTAGTGATTTTGCTAAGATATAGACTTTATTGTGCTGCTTCACTCGAACATACATGAGCTTAGGATTCATGGCTAATGCAACATTGGCAGGTAATGTCCATGGAGTCGTTGTCCAACCAAGAAAATATTCATCTTTATCCTTTAACTTAAACATTGCCGTGACAGATAAATCCTTTACATCCTTATAGCCCTGTGCAACTTCATGAGAGCTTAATGATGTTTGACAGCTAGGGCAATATGGTGAAACGCGGTGCCCCTTATATAAAAGCTTTTCCTTGTGAACATGACTTAAAATATTCCAAACGGACTCAATATAATCGTTACTTAGCGTTAAATACGGGTCATCCATATCAATCCAATAGCCTAGCTGTTCTGTAAAGGAGCGCCATTTCTTCTCATAAGTAAAGACACTTCCCTTACACTCTTGAATAAATTGTTCAACACCATATTTTTCTATTTCTTGCTTGCCAGAGATACCTAGCTTTTTTTCCACGCCTAACTCTACAGGCAAACCATGTGTATCCCAACCAGCTTTACGTTCAACTAAATAACCTTGCATCGTTTTATAACGAGCCACGACATCTTTAATTGTTCTGCCAAATGCGTGACCTACGTGTGATAAACCATTTGCTGTTGGCGGACCTTCATAAAATACAAAAGGCTTATTGTTAGAACGATTCGCAACAGACGCTTGGAACGTTCCTTCTTGTTCCCACAATCGACGAATCCTTGTTTCTCTTTCTACAGTCGTTTCTTTTTTCTCTTCAGCTTGCATGTAAATTCCTCCTATACTAATTGTATAAAAGGCATACAAAAAAACCCCGTCCCAAGCAAGGGACGGGGTTAACCGCGAATACCACCCTAATTCTATTGAATCAACGTTCAATAGCACTTAGCAACGTACAATCATACGTGTTCTTTTTAACGGTAGACACCCGGATTAGCTTACTATGTTCAGCCAATCTTCTCAGAGAGGATCTTCATGTAACATCTGCACACCGACTTCCACCAAAATGTCGGCTCTCTGTAGAACAAAATGAAACACTACTTTTTCTCATCAACGAATTTGTATGCTTTTATTGTCACTCATCTTAACAAACTAATTTTTGTCTGTCAATAATTTCAAAGTACTAATATTGGTAGTGATTTCCTATAATTCATCGAGACATGCCTCGATGCTTTTATGAAGAATTGCGAACTTAGGCTTCCCATTTGTTTTAATATAAAAGCTTTTCACAAAGGATTTACAGTTAAAAACTAAAATTCTGTGATGCTGTACATCGAGCTGTTCTTTTTTTACTTTTAAAGTTGTAGGTAATTCTTGCAGTAATCTAATGATCTCTTGCTCCTCTAAACCATGCTCAAACATTGTGAAAATAGGTACTAAAATCCGTTCATCTTCATTATGTATGAAAGCATAATTTTCTTGCAAAATAACGTTCCATAATGCGCTTACAATTTCACTATAAGAGGTATTATCTAATTTTGGATTTTTCACCAATTCATCGATCGCATCAGCCATATGGGCAACACTATGAGCCCACCCTTTCACCGGCACGTAGCCTCTTACATCCTTTTCTGCAGCTAAATAAGCTAGTACTTTATCTTTACAATCAGCGATTATCTGTTGGGATAAAAAATCGTCCGCGTTATCTCTAAATAATATTAGGGCAATCAATAGCGACGTAAATGTACGGGTAAAAACTAAATCTGATTCACTTTCTTCAATACCCTTGCATAATAAATTATTCAAACATTCCTCTAAAAGCTCCGTTAAAAGTGAATGCTCTAGTAAGTTTTTTTCATGGATCAATTCATAAAACGATCCATAAATTAAGTTATCTCGTAGTTCACTATCTAATGAGCCGATATGTAGCATCATTGATTGTATGAGTTGAGTTTGGTCCTCTTGCTGCCATATTTTATTTCCACTGTTTATGTTTGTTAGTATTTCTTTTAATTCAATTTCCTTAAATAGGTTCTTATCTAGTATCATATCCAATCTTTCTCCCCTTACCTTTTGTGAATTTGCATAATCATCTTTTACCACACCCCATGACTATACAAATACTTACAATAATTGTACACTAATCCAAATATAAAAACAGCTTATAATAAGCACGCCTATTCTTCTCATTATTCGAACACAACTCCGAATTGTCCTATTCTAATTTTCATCAGAAAAAGGCGCAATGACCGTTTTTTCATTTGAAGAAAGCACAATATTTGTTGATGGTGTTCCGTAAGGCATTGCCTCATCAATAAACTGCTCCAATGTTTCCACTGAATTGGTTGCAATTTTTACAATATAACTTATTTCACCAGCTACACGATAGCATTCAAGGACATCGGGATGTGCGTTACAAAAATCCGAAAGACTTCTACAATCAATTGATTTAAATAAAATAATGGCTTGAATGTCACGATTCAACTTTTTTAAATTTACTTTTGCGCTATAAGCTTCAATAATCCCCTGCTCTTCTAATTTTTTAACACGTTCAATAACTGCTGGGGATGATAAATGAACCGTCGCCGCTAATTCCTTCATCGATATTTTTGCATTTCGCTGCAATTGCAGTAATATTTCTGTATCTATTTGATCCATATGTATCCACCTTTTTTTATAAATTAGATTTAATAAAATTCCTTTTATTATAAAGTAAATCATCTAAATTACATTATACAGATTCTGTCATTGAATAGCCTTATTCATTACAATTAAACATATAAAGGAGGCAAGAACAGCATGAAAAAAATATTATTACTTTTAGCAAATGGTTTTGAGGCTGTTGAAGCGAGTGTTTTTACAGATGTACTGGGCTGGAATAAATGGGAGGGCGACGGCACAACAGAAGTCGTGACCGTTGGATTACATCAGCAATTGCAATGTACATGGAATTTTAACGTAACACCCGAAAAGTTACTTCATGAAATTTCATTAGAGGAGTTTGATGCACTAGCGATTCCTGGAGGCTTTGAGGAAGCTGGATTTTATGATGATGCCTTTAGCGAAGAATTCAAGGCGGTCGTTCGTCATTTCGATGAACACCAAAAACCAATTGCAACGGTTTGTGTAGCTTCGCTAATTTTAGGTCATAGCGGAGTACTACATAATCGCAAAGCTACTACTTATAATCATCCAACAAGTAAACGATTAGCACAGCTACAATCCTATGGTGCAGACATCGTCAACGAACGGGTTGTTCGAACTGAACATATTATTACTTCCTCAAATCCTGGGACTGCATTCGACGTTGCCTTTAGCTTACTAGAAATGATGACATCTGAGGAAAATACAAATAAAGTAAAAGATTTAATGGGGTTTAAATAATGTAATAAAGCTGTCTCATAGCGTTAAGTTGAGACAGCTTCATTCATTTAATTTGATAATAAATGATGTAACTTCGATCCAAGTTCTTTGTTTTTTGTAACCAATGAAATTGTTCTTGTTCTTCCAAAATTATTAATTGGTAAGGCAAAAAGCTGAAGATGACCGATATTTTTAGCCATTAATTCTGGTACAATCGTAATCCCCATTCCAGTACTTACAGCTCCAAAGATAAAATCCCCAAAGTTCACCTCAGTTATGATATTGGGCGTGTACCCAAGAGACTGTATTTGTTCTACTATCTCCTTCCTTGAATCACAAGGAGCTTGATGAACAATAAGCGGCTCCTCACATAATTCTTCCAGCTCCACTGCAGTTCTTGAATTAAAACGATGATTCAACGGAAACACAGCATAGTAAGATTCAGTAAACAATTCGCAACTCCACAAAGATTCTCCCGTAAATTTTGCATCCACAAAGACTGCATCAAGTCTACCTTTCTGTAAAGACTGTAACAGTTCATTTGACGTATTTTGAATCATTAATGTTATAGGTCGATCTAGTAGCTTAAGCTCTTTCATTTTGTCTGGCAAATAGTAAGTGGCTAAGCTAGGCAGACCACCGATGGCAATTGGATTGCTCTGGTTAAATTGCTGTAATTCTTCTCGAATAGCTGTTAATTCACTCAAAACTGGTGTAATGCGAGTGTAAAAACGTTCGCCAGCTTCTGTTAATTCAATACCAATGGATGTCCTATGAAATAGCTCGATGCCAAGATCATTTTCTAAGTTCCGTATATGTTTACTTAGTGCAGGTTGGGACAGATTCGTGATTTGAGCAGCTTTCGAAAAACTTTTCTGATTGGCTGCAGCAATAAAACTATGTAACCATTCTACATTCATTGTAATCCTCCATAACCTATAACGATTTGTTATACCCTTATAAAATAGTGATTATTCCATATTCTTGATTTTTTAGTAACCTATTAAATATAAAAGGTGCTTCGATTATAACATAACGTTATAAGTCATCAATACTTAGCATCTTTAATTTTATGGAGGTTCAATATATGAAAAATGTTTTATTATTATCATTCGGTATGTTTGCCCTAGGCTTTGATGCCTATGTGATCGCAGGGCTTCTCCCAGGAATTAGCGATACATATCAAAAAAGCACATCTCAAGTCGGCCAGGCTGTGAGTATTTTTACTTTATTTTACGCAATATCAGCGCCGTTATTTTCTTCTTTACTTGCAGGAAAACCAATAAAAAAAATCTTAATAGGATCAATGCTTATCTTTACGCTAGCGAATAGCATCACAGCTTTAGCACCAACTTTTTCTATTCTCCTACTATCGAGAGCAATTGCAGGAATTGGAGCTGGTTTATTTTCACCTTTAGCTGTAGCGGCCTCTTCCAAGTTCGTTTCTAATGAAAAGAGAGGGAGAGCACTAGGGTTGACTATAGGAGGAATGAGTATGGGAACAGTGCTTGGCGTTCCTTTAGGCATATATATATCAAACTTATTTGATTGGAAATTAACACTTTGGTTAATAGTTATGATCGGTGTAATTTCTGTTTTATGTATGTATATTTTTCTTCCCAATTTCCCAGCAACACCTCCCCCTACACTAAACGAACGATTAAAGTTATTCCTAGATAAAAGAGTAACTATAACTGTATGCATAACATTTTTCGCCAGTGTTGCTAGCCTTGGATTGTACACATTTCTTTCTCCCCTATTAGAAGACATGGCAGGCTCTGATAACATAACAATATATCTTTGGGCATGGGGATTCGGAGGCTTATTTGGCAGTATCATGATCGGTTTCTTAATCGACTATTTCGGGAAACCAAAAATTTTAGTTACAATCATTTTATTCACTTTAACTTTATCCATTACTTGTATACCATTGCTACTTAGCTTACCTATAGTAAAGTACTTACCTTTCTTTGTCTGGGGAGCAATGGGTTGGGCATGCCAAGCACCTCAACAACATATTTTACTCTCCTATCAGCCGAATAACGGGAGTTCTGCAGTGGCATTAAACAGTTCTATAAATTATTTAGGCAGTGCAATCGGTGCAAGCTTAGGTGGAATTGGACTGTCCTTACAGATTGGAACCATAACATTGATTTATTTCGCAGTTCTCTCAATGTCATTCGCTATTTGTTTACAGTTCTATAGTTTGAAGAACAAATTTAGCGTATAAACTTATTTAATAATTACGGTTCTAACTGTTGATTTGATGATGCTATTCGTTGTTTTGAAGGTTAGAACGGCAACTTTGGCGGGGCTTTTAGGGTGGGGCTTTCCGTCGTTTCGGCGTTTCTTTACGTCGTTGGAGGTTCTTTCCGTCGCTCTGGCCGTTCTTTCCGTCGTTTCGATGGTTCCTTCCGTCGCTCTGACGATTCTTTCCATCACTTCGGCGGAACCTTCCGTCGTTGGAGGTTCTTTCCGTCGCTTTGGCCGTTCTTTCCGTCGTTTCGATGGTTCCTTCCGTCGCTCTGGCGATTCTTTCCGTCACTCCGGCGGAACCTTCCGTCGTTGGAGATTCTTTCCGTCGCTTTGGCCGTTCTTTCCGTCGTTTCGATAGTTCCTTCCGTCGCTCCGACGATTCTTTCCGTCACTTCGGCTGGACCTTCCGTCGTTGGAGATTCTTTCCGTCGTTTCGATGGTTCCTTCCGTCGCTCTGGCGATTCTTTCCGTCACTTCGGCGGGACCTTCCGTCGTTGGAGATTCTTTCCGACGCTTCGATGGTTCCTTCCGTCGCTCTGGCGATTCTTTCCGTCACTCCGGCGGAACCTTCCGTCGTTGGGGATTCTTTCCATCACTTTGACCAGCACTTTGACGGTTCTATCCGCAACTTTGACTATTCTATCCACGATTTCGGAGGTTCTATCCGCAATTTTGACGTTTCTATCCACGATTCCGGAGGTTCTATCCGCAACTTTGACAGTCCTATCCACGATTCCGAAGGTTCTATCCGCAATTTTGACAATCCTATCCACGATTCCGGAGGTTCTATCCACGATTTCGGAGGTTCTATCCATTACTTTGACATTTCTATCCATTGTTTGGTTCTATCCATCACTTTGTCGATACTATCCATCATTTCGGAGGTTCTATCCACGATTTCGGAGGTTCTATCCACGATTTCGGAGGTTCTATCCACGACTTTGACGTTTCTATCCACGATTTCGGAGGTTCTATCCACCACTAAGAGTTATATGATGTATTACAACCATTATCGAGGCAATGGCATTTGATAAATGCTACGGCAAACACCAAACGCAAACTACCATATCTGTAACTATTTGTAATTTATTTCGTCTAATTGGCAATAAAACAAACTTATTGGAGGTAGTCTAATGAAAAAAATTTTGTTTCTAATTTTATTAGTAAGTCTGTTTTTGGTTTCTGCATGTACAAATGGAAAAACACAATCATTAGAAGCCTTTTATAAGGATGAAAAAATTGAAAGTATCGATAAAGTGATTATCCAAGATGGTTCAACTGGTGCTTCGAAAACGATAACTAAGCAAGAACAAATCAATGAATTCGTTTCTCTGATTAAAGATATACAGTTTACTCCGCAAGACAATCAAGAAAAACGTGTTGGATGGAGATATGGTATTACTCTTTTTGATAGTAAAAAAGTATTTAAATTCACACTAAGTGAAATTGATAACATCTACTATGATTCAAACCCAGATATTTATCCTATTATAGAGAACTATTACAAACAGTTGGAAATTGTAGAAGAGTAAAGCTTTTAAAACTAATAACCTCTTTATTGAGGTCGTTTTCATGCATTACAGAAGTTCTATCCGTCACTTCGATCAATTTCTATTCTGACCATTTCATTTTGACAAAAGCGGATAAAAAAACCGACTTCCCAGGAAATCGGTTTCTGTACCAAGAGGAACTGGATACTGATGTTTTCACACCCTATGAAAAATAACTTTAATCCTCATTAATCTCACCACCTATAGAGGTTGGAGACCTCTATAACTGTCGCTTCAAATACGCTACAATTAACAATTCACTGAAAAAAGTTAAATATTACTGACAATAATTTCTCCAGTTGTTGCGTCAATATACCGGATAGCTGATCTAGTATGTCGATCACAAGCTTGATAGACAAGGTGATAGGACTCTATTTCGTTATCATAATTTTTGTCCCAAACCAATTGAAAATCAACATTTTCTACAAATCGACGATACGCTTCTTCCATAAAAATAGCTGGTTCTGTTGGAACTTGGCTAAGCTCAGTCACTTCAAAGTTTGGTCCAGCATAATTATCAATCTGACCAGTCATACGATTAACAACAACGACAAACATATCATCAATAAGTATACCTTGGCTATTATAGGCATGGAATATAAATGATTCTCTTAGTGACGTATCATTCTCTTCCTCATCTCCTCGAATTAATCGCTGAAGATAAGGATAGTAATCAGGAATTATTTTCAGTAAAAATTCTATTGCTTTTGTATAACATTCTTCCTGACTAAGCTGTAGATTTCCTGAGCGTTCATACATCCATACAAAGCTTCGTATTTTACCAGTTTTCTTTGAGATAAAAGCTTTTACTGTATCTTCTGAACGCATTTTAAAAAAGCTGTTTATCGATAAATCTTTCTCTCTCATCTCCCAATTCCGCTTACGCCATACAAGCCCTATCTCTGGTCCCCTGTCAACTTCTCGAATAAGCTCCAGTTCATCTGTTATACCAATGATTTCTTCTTTCGTAAATTCATTTGCAAATAAGTTAGCTGGAAAAGGAGGAAGAGTAGCATAACTTTCAGGCTCATTTTCATCATGAATTATCGTTAATGTTGGTTCTAAAGCATCTGCTTTAAAGTGTAAAAATGAACTTACTTGATACACGAGATGGAGTCCATCTTTCTTCACATTGTAAACATCACGAGATATTTTTGTTATTACTAGTTGTAACGCCAATGCATTCCGCACATATTCCATCAAATCTTCCTTTGAAACTAGCTTTGAAGGGATTTTAGGGCTTATTTTCACTCCGTTGTATCTAAATCCAACAATATTTCCTAATGCATCCACATCTATATAACAACCAGCATGTTCTAACGGTAAATCCATGACAATTTGTTCAAAATAAAAACGATACACTCTAGATAGTTCTTTAGCTTTTGAAAACGTTAACTTTTCCAGAGCAGATGGATAATGACTAAGTAAAAATTGTTCGGCACATCTTCTTTTTTCATCAATAGTTAAAGAATCTGCCTCAGAAACAGCATCATTTTTTTCAATTGATAAGTATATGAGGTTTCCAATGCAGTCTAACTCAACAGTCATACTTTCATCTTGTTGTTCATTTACCCATGAGAACATCCCTTTTTCGTCTTCAGAATAATCTTCGATGATTAATTTATAATGACTTGGTAATGGAACAATTGATAAAGCCCGTTCTTTTAGTTTTTCTTTTTGCAAATCAAAGCCCCCCATTACAATTATTTTCTATGTATAGACAAAAACCGATCTCCTAAGAGATCGGTTTTTTATTTAAATGATTATTGAGCAGCTTTCGCGCGAAGAACCATTTGTAGGATACCACCGTGACGGTAGTAGTCTACTTCTACTTCTGAGTCGAAACGAGCTAAAGCTTGGAAAGTTTTAACTGAACCGTCTTCAGATTTAGCAGTTACTGTTAAGATTTCACGTGGTTTCACGTTGTCAGTAATGTTAACAGAGATTTCTTCTTTACCAGTTAAGCCTAAAGTATCAGCTGATTCACCTGGCATGAATTGAAGTGGAAGAACACCCATCATTACTAGGTTAGAACGGTGGATACGCTCGTAAGATTGTGCGATAACTGTTTTGATACCAAGTAAGTTAGTACCTTTAGCAGCCCAGTCACGAGAAGAACCCATACCGTAGTCGTTACCAGCAAGTACTACTAAGCCAGTACCTTGCTCTTGGTATTTCATACATGCGTCATAGATATACTCTACTTCACCTGTTGGCCAGTAAGTAGTGAAACCACCTTCTGTACCAGGAGCAACTTGGTTACGGATACGGATGTTTGCAAATGTACCACGCATCATAACTTCGTGGTTACCACGACGAGAACCGTATGAGTTGAAGTCACGGATTGCAACACCGTTTTCGATTAAATATTTACCTGCAGGTGTTTCTTTACCGATTGCACCAGCTGGAGAAATATGGTCAGTTGTAATTGAGTCACCGAACTTCGCCATAATGCGTAAGCCTTCTAAGCCTTTGATAGCTTCTGGCTCTTTCGCAAGACCTTGGAAGAATGGTGGGTTTTGGATGTAAGTTGATTTGTCATCAAATGTGTATAGAGACTCAGTTGATGTTTCAATTGCATTCCATTTTTCGTTTGCTGTGAATACAGTTTCGTATTCTTTTTGGAATAATTCACGGTTAACTACAGTACCTAATACTGCGTTTACTTCTTCAGTTGTAGGCCAGATATCAGCGAAGAATACTTCGTTGCCATCTTTGTCTTTACCGAATGAATCTTTTTGTAGGTCAACATCCACAGTACCAGCAAGTGCATAAGCAACAACAAGTGGTGGTGAAGCTAAGTAGTTAGCTTTTACAAGTGGGTGTACACGACCTTCGAAGTTACGGTTACCAGAAAGAACTGAAGTTACGAATAAGTCGTTCTCTTTGATAGCGTCTTCGATTTCAGGAAGTAATGGACCTGAGTTACCGATACATGTTGTACAACCGTAACCTACAGTGTTGAAACCGATTTGGTCAAGGTAAGTTTGTAAACCTGAATCTTCAAGGTAACCAGTTACTACTTTAGAACCTGGTGCTAAAGAAGTTTTTACCCATTTAGGCACAGTTAAACCTTTTTCTACAGCTTTTTTCGCAACTAAGCCCGCAGCGATTAATACGTATGGGTTAGATGTATTTGTACAAGAAGTGATTGCAGCGATTGCTACAGCACCTGTTGGGATTTCTACATCACCTTCAGCGAATTTAGCTACAGAAGTTTTTGCAAATTCATCTTCAGTTAAACCGAAACCTTGTGTACCTTGTGGTGCCACTACTGCTTCTTTGTAACGAGTACGCATTTGAGATAGTGGAATTAAGTCTTGTGGACGTTTTGGACCAGAAAGGTTTGGTTCGATTTCAGCTAAGTTTACTTCTAATACGTCAGTGTAAACTGGCTCTAAAGATGGATCGAAGAACATGTGGTTAGACTTTAAGTAAGATTCTACAACCGCGATGTGCTCTTCGTCACGACCAGTTAAACGCATGTAGTTTAATGATTCTTCGTCAATTGCGAAGAAACCACATGTAGCACCATATTCAGGAGCCATGTTAGAGATTGTCGCACGGTCAGCTAGTGGTAATTTTGTTACGCCAGGTCCGAAGAACTCAACGAATTTACCAACTACGCCACGTTGACGTAATACTTGAGTTACTTTTAATGCTAAGTCAGTAGCAGTAGTTCCGTTTGGAAGATCGCCAACTAATTTAACACCGATAACTTCTGGGATTGGGAAGTATGAAGGTTGACCAAGCATACCTGCTTCAGCTTCGATACCACCAACGCCCCATCCAAGAACGCCGATACCGTTGATCATTGTTGTATGTGAGTCAGTACCTACTACTGAATCTGGGAAAGTTTCGAATGTACCGTCAGCATTTTCGTTTACGTGTACAACTGGAGCTAAATACTCTAAGTTTACTTGGTGAACGATACCAGTTGCTGGTGGTACAGCACGGAAGTTATTGTAAGCAGTTTGAGCCCATTTTAAGAAGTTATAACGCTCAGCGTTACGTTCGAATTCAAGGTCCATGTTTGCTGCTAATGCAGATGCATTACCGTATTTGTCAACTTGTACTGAGTGGTCAATTACAAGGTCAACTGGAATAGCAGGGTTGATTTTGCTTGGGTCGCCGCCCATTTCTTTCATAGCAGAACGTAGAGAAGCAAGGTCAACTACTACTGGTACACCAGTGAAGTCTTGTAATACAACGCGAGAAGGTTTGAATGGTACTTCTGCTTCTGGATCTGCACCGTTACCCCATTTTGCTAATTCGTTTACGTGCTCTTCTTTGATAACATATGCATCATATTGACGTAAAACTGATTCTAATAATACTTTGATTGAGTAAGGAAGGTTTGAAACTTTTGCAACGCCAGCTTTTTCAATCGCAGCTAAGTCATAGTAATTATAAGTTTTACCATTAACTTCGAATGATGCGCGGCTGTTGTGTAAATTACCTTGTGCCATTTGCGGATCCCCCTAAATATCTTTTTGAAAAGGCTATATAAATTTTTAAAGCATCTTTTCTCCAATACCCATGATAGCTCATTTATATTCATAAGTAAATTACATTAATATTATCTTTTTCGATAAGTAATCCTTATGACCCTGGATTGTAACCTAATGTATTTAATTTTTTGATGTGCATAACATCAAGGTTTTACAAATCGGTGATTTTTATACCTATATATATAAGTGTATTTAAATGTATTTAACTGGGGCACTTTTTGGGGCACTATCTGGGGCGCACGTAGTTTTTTTATAAATGGTGCCCCACCTTATAAATTCGTATACTTTAAACAATGTTTGGACAGGTACGTTATTTAGTAGAAATCAAATAAGGGATAACAGTTTCACACCAGGATACGGAATTCAACTTTATTTTATATAAAAGTCACTCGTTTTGAAAAATTAAAATGAGTGATTTTTTCTTCGGTTAGTTTTTAGTCGTTAAAGTCGGTCACTTTTTTAACAATAAGACTACCCATCGCGGAGTGGTTTTTTATTATTATTAAAAGCGCCGTGTTAATTTAACAAATTGTGCTGGTTGAATTACTAACTTAATTTCTTCTCAAAACTAAAGATTACTTTACCTTCGTAAGTTCTCTCACTAAATTTAATAAAACCAAGTGAAGTCCAAAAGTTTAAGGCCTTCTCATTTTCGGAATGAACAGCTATTTGAATACAGTTTGCTTGTTGGTCTTTCATTAATTCTTCATAAGTCATATATATTTTTTTAGCATATCCTAAACCTTGATATTTTTTGTGTATGGCAAGTAAACTTAACCAAGGTTTTTGATAACGAGGACTTGACATTCCGTAATCCAAAATTGCTATATAATCTTCATCTATTTTTACTAAGTATCTCTCAATCTGTAATTCATCAGCTTCCTTAAATATCTCTAGAATATCCTCATTCCCAAAAACCTGTTTATCATATGCGATTAAATTATATTCGACATTCGAATTCATAATTTCCTTTTCTATGTCCATAAATTTTATATCGTTTTTAATCAAGGTAAACATTTTTTTCTCTCCTATCCTATTAGTATAACTAAATCTGCTCAACTAACTTCGCTGTTTATTTAATAATACTTCATACCACTTTCATTTGGATAACTATTTCCATTTAACATTCTAGCCAATTCTCTACGTCAGAAGAACCGGAAGAGGGTGAATTCGAAATAGAGGATTAATATCTTTAGGTCTGTACTAAAAGGTACAGGCCTTTTTTAGCAACTTAGTATAGACATGTAATCACCTCCATCTCTATCTTAAGAGAAGTGGTGCCCGAAAGATGTTAATTACTCTTATTGCGGTTGAGTTGTTTTTCAATACCCGCACGATCAATTTGAATCCAATATTCTGCTATTTTTTCATCTTCAATTCTATATACGGCGCTTGCTATTTCAATAACTGGAAGACTTGTTGGCTGATATCCATCGACTTCTCCAAGATGCGTACCAACTTGCTTCCAGCGTACATATACCTTATTTCCTTGTRCCATGAACTCCTGGATTTCTAATGAAAAATCACCATATGCTTCTACCATTTCTTTTACATGGTCTGCATAATCTGTGGGAGTTCTTAAAACCGTTGATTCCTCTTCAGAAATAACTTGGTGTGCCAGTACTCGGTCTGCCATTAGTTCAGTAGCGTAATCTGGATTATTCCCTGAACGTACTTCTTCAAAAAATTTTTTAACAATTTGCTCTGGTTTCATTTGAACCCTCCGCTATATACATTTTGGCAAGGAAAACTATATCTCCTTCACTTAATAATAGTCCTATAGGAAACAAATAGGAACAATTT
>NZ_JBFTHS010000062.1:0-22904 GCF_056394365.1 Lysinibacillus sp. 10T31 | reverse complement strand
CTGTCGCTTCGCTTTCGCACAGATAAAAAACATTGTTGCTGCCGCTTCGCTTTCGCACAGATAAAAAACATTGTTGCTGCCGCTTCGCTTTCGCACAGATAAAAAACATTGTTGCTGCCGCTTCGCTTTCGCACAGATAAAAACATTGTTGCTGCCGCTTCGCTTTCGCACAGATAAAAAACATTGTTGCTGTCGCTTCTTCGGAAGGTGGATGTCGATAAAAAGTGAAAGTTGGTAGATAAAACGCGAAAGTTAGTAGATAAAATTCAAAAGTTGGTAGATATTTTATTAAAACGTATGCTATGTGAATTAGTTGGTTGGAGTGAGTCTAAGCGACATACTAAAGTAAAAGGATTCACGCACAGTTTTGTGTGTGAATCCTTTTTGCTCTTCGGAAGGTGGATGTCGATAAAACGTGAAAGTTGGGCGATAATTCCTGAAAATGTCCCGATCAAACTAAAAAGTTGGGATATCATTTTGTTAAAACGTATGTCATGCGGATAAGTTGTTTGGAGTGGAGACTGGGTGACTCCTCAGGGATTAGCAATAGAGGAACGAAGTCTAAAACCATCACGTCCTGTAATAACGCCTTCGTGACCAACATCCTGTCGCTGCCGCTGCGTTTGCACTACGCTTTCGCACAAAAAACACCTGTTGCTCCGAAATCCTGCAGCGAAGTGGCTCATCGGACGCCCCAAAAAAGCGCCCAGCCAGAACGGAAATCAACCATACGTTATTGTGATGAATTCATTTTCATATGAATACTTTGAAGATTTATCGGAACAAAATCTCATTTTATCGGAACATTTTCTCATTTTATCGGAACAATTTTAGCTTTTATCGGAATATTTTCTCGTTTTATCGGAACAATTCCAATTTTTCTCTACTATGAACAACTACTTGGGGATCAGAGCCACAGACGAGACCTTCAGCGAAGCGACAGCAACAACAAAAGCAGCTCACCGGACGCCCCCAAAAAAGCGCTTTGCAAAAGAGCCTTATTTAATAAGACGCATTGACTTAATAGTTCAACAACATGAAAAGTCCAATAAACTCCACCTTGAGTTTATTGGACTTTCTTTTTATTTGATCGTTAATGTATCAAGTGGTTTGAAGTCTTTTAGCTGATAGCTCTTCACTTCATTGTTCGCTACTGTGTAAAGAGCGTCATCTATATAGACTACTCTTTGTACACGCTGCTCCCAACTTTCATACTGATCGCCAGTGCCTTTATGAACAATATTTCCTTTTAGTACGATTCCTTTATCTGCAGTGATTTCATAGATTTGTGCGCCTTGACCTTTGTAGACGATTTCATCACCCTTCCCTGCATCATAAAGGACAACTGGTAAACCAAAGTAATTGTATTCCTTATTGCGGAATAGCGCTTTAGGATCGTATTGAACTTCGGAGTACGAGCCTTTTCCACCGATTTTTACTGTTGATTGTTCCTTTGGATTTTTGAAATCTGAAACATCAAACAATGACATTTTCATGTTAGTTGTGACTGTAAAATTACGCTTCGAATATGCATCATAGCGTTCTTCGGTATCATAGCCAATGCCGATTAAATGTGTATCGTCTAATGGATGTAAATAGTTACTAAAGCCTGGAATCTTGAGCTCACCTAGCACAGTTGGTTTTTTCGGATTTGCGACATCAATAACAAACAATGGATCCACTTGCTTAAATGTTACTACATATGCTTTTTCACCCATAAAGCGTGCAGAATACACTTTTTCACCAGGAGCTAAATTCTTTACTGCACCGAGCTCTTGTAAATTTTTATCTAAAATAAATAGGTGGTTTCGTGATATTTTTTGTTCATCCCACGTATTTCCTTCAGTTGTAACGATGCGGAAATTGCCTTCATACTCATCCATTGAGTATTGATTTAACACTGATCCTTTTACTCCCGTAGTACCTACGAAATTCATAGCAGTTCCATCAATATTCCATTTAAAAACTTGTGTATCAGTTGTTCTTGGCATCCAAATCATATCCATCATGCGACCAGCAGCAGGCACTGGATTTCCATCATAAATGGGTGTTGTTAAATAAAGTGCATTCTCCGACATATAAAGTCCACTACTACCACCTAAGTATCCCTTAGTATTCGCAGTTGTCTTTGCGCCATTTTTTAAATCCAGTGCTGTAATTAAGCTATAGGTTCCATCCATTGTATTTGGTAAAATAGAAATTTTCTCTAGAGGTAAGCTCTTATATTCTTTTCCTTCTACACTATCAAATGTTTTCGGTTTTAAATCCGGCGTTTTTTGCTCTCTAAGCATCCAATAATTCGGATACATATTACCGATTAAATATAATGTGTCATTTGTAATTCGAATATCTTGTAAATACCCCTCTTGCCCCACTTCACGTATGAGCTTTGGTTTCTTTGGGTTTGAAATATCATACAAAGTAGCTGTCGTCATGCTTGTGCCTACTTTTTCTAAATATTCTCCCCCAATTGCTATTAATAAATTATCATATAATGCTAGCTTCGAAATATATTGTGATTCCTTCAGCTTGATTGTTGTCGCTAGCTTTAAATTTTTCGGATCTTTAGCATCTACTACAGTAATGCCATGATCTTTTACAGCATAAATAAAGCCATCTTTGACAACAACAATATCTCCTTCTTCCACTCCTTCGACTTGATTATTCGTTGTAGAGGAGTTATCTGCACTCGCTTTGTCTTCGCTCTTCGCAATTTCTTCCTTTGCTTCATAATCCCGACCTTTTTGTGAGTTCGCTAAAAGTGTTTTGAAATATTGTTGTAGTTCTTTTTCTGATTTTACAGCTTCAAGCTTTTCAATGATGGTAAATGCTATTACTTGCGATGTTGTTTTAGGTCCATCTAGTACAAACGCTTCTTTCTTCACATGTAATTTATAGCTTCCCGGAGCTAAATCGCTTACGATAATTGTCTTTTTATCTTCTCCGAATGTTACTGTTGCTGTTACCTTTTGATTTTTGCTATTTGTTACGTAAACATTGTCTTCCGTTATTTTGCTTTCTTTTAGTGCCTCAGTAAAGGATACTTGCCAGCTATGCGTTGTCGTACTCGCACTTGCTGTCTGTGCCTCTACTTTTGGGGCCGACATCAACATAAAAATTCCTGGCAAAATAGCTAGTGCGGTGATGAGTAAAATTGCTATCCACTTATTTTTCATCAATTTACCTACCTTTCATAAATTTGTTTAATCGTTTATTAATTAGACTACCAAAGAACGTAAGAGTTACATTTTTCTGAAATTTTTATTGCAGCAGTTTTTGAAATACACAAAAAGAAAAACGAGAGGGAGCGAATCCCTCTCGTTACTCTTCAAACGGCCATTTTGGTAGCATTTTTGGTAAAGGCTTATCTTGACGTTTTCCCAATACGTAGTCAGCCTGCATAATTGTATGAATTTCACGTGTACCCTCGTAGATAACCGGTGCTTTCGAGTTACGTAAATAACGAGCGACTGGATATTCATCCGAATAACCATATGCTCCATGAATTTGGACAGCATCATCCGCAGCTTTATTGGCAAAATCACAAGCCTGCCACTTTGCTAATGATGTCTCTCGCGTATTACGTACACCTTTGTTTTTCAACTCTCCAACACGATATACAAGTAAGCGGCTCATTTGATAGCCCGCTTCCATTTTGGCAATCATTTGCCCTACTAGCTGGTGCTCCCCAATAGGTTTACCAAATGTTTCACGTTCATGACAGTATTTCACACTCGCCTCGAGACACGCTTGAATAAGACCGACAGCACCTGCAGCTACTGTAAAACGACCATTATCTAACGCAGACATTGCAATTTTAAAGCCTTCTCCCTCTTCTCCAAGGCGATTCTCTACAGGTATACGTAGGTTTTCAAAAAAGATCTCGCCGGTATTGCCAGCACGAATACCGTATTTACCTTTAATGGCCTTCGATGTAAAGCCCGCCATGGAACGCTCTACGATAAACGCGCTAATGCCATGATGCTTCTTCGATTTATCAGTGTAGGCAAAAACGATAAAATGGTCAGCTATATCACATAAGGATATCCATGTTTTCTGTCCATTTAAAACGTAAAAATCTCCATCCCTTACAGCGGTGGTAGACATTGCGGCTACATCTGACCCTGCCCCGGGCTCTGTTAAACCAAATGCCCCAATCCGAACTCCCTTTGCCTGCGGAACAAGATATTGCTGTTTTTGAGCCTCTGTTCCCCATTGCATTAAGGTCATGCTATTCAGGCCAGTATGAACTGAAACAGCCGTGCGAAACGCTGTATCTCCACGTTCTAGTTCTTCACAAACGATGGCGAGTGCATTGTAATCCATTCCACTGCCACCGTATTGTTCTGGTACACAAACACCCATTAAGCCTAGCTCAGCAAGTCTCGACCAAATCTTCGGATCGAAGCCACCCCCAGCATCCCACTTCGCAATATGTGGAATAATCTCAGCATCCACAAACTGCCGCACTGTTTTACGTAGCATTTCTTGCTCCGTGGTAAATTCGAAATTCATGACCAAGCACCTACCATTTCACAATCATTGCTGATATATGAGACGTCTCCTTAATGACAACACCACGTTTTGCCATCTCTTGAATATAAATATCGCCCGGTACAATTGATTCAGGTGCAAATACACCGCGCTCTGTAATTTTATTTTCCCCAATCATTTGAGCTACGACAGAAATTGTATTTGCTGTCGCACGAGCCATAGCCGTTTCATTAATTGTCATATCTTTACGCACAACCATTTCGAACTCATAAGTCACTTGTTGTTGCGCTTTTTCACCCGCTACAATTACGCGCAGTAGCACTGCATCTGGTTTTGTACCAAGCTCAAGTTTCTTTTTAAGTGCCTCACGAACAACTGGGCGCACAGAAACTTCTTGATCTTCTACCTCTACCTTATTACTAGCATCGAGGAATCCTAAATCTGCTAATAGCTTAAATTTCTCTGCATGTCCTTTATAACGAATCGTTTTATATTCTAGTGTTTGGACATTTGGGAATGTCTTATCCAACGTCGATATACCGCCAGATGTATAAAATGCCTCAAGCACACCAAAATCTTTGAAATAAATAGGTTCAACGCCTGATAATGACGGAACTTCTTGAAGTTTACCTTTTAGAATCACTTTTGATGGCTCTGTGTAATGATCAAAGACACCATCTAGAGAAAATACGCGTGTGTAGTGAAGAGGTGGTTTCGGCTCTGTAGGAATGCCGCCTACAAATAGTTTAATAGATTCTACCTCATCTAATTTCGAAGCACCGTAACCCGCTAAAATGTTGACCATACCTGGAGCAACACCCAAGTCCGGAATAATGGTTACACCTTTTGCCTTTGCTTCTTCGTCAAGATCTAATATTTTTTCAGTTACACCGCCAATATGACCACCTAAATCCACGGAATGAACACCAGCTGCGATTGCCGCTCTTGCTACACGCTCATTAAAGGAATAGAATAATGCATTAACGACTACATTGCCCTTTGAGATAACTTCCATTAACGAGTCATCGCGCTCAGCATGAAGCTCTACAACCTCAATCTTATCTGTATTTAATGAGTCCACAAAGTTCTGCGCTATATTCACGTCTATATCCCCTAGAAATACACGCTCCACTTTGCTATTTTTTATTAAATCACGAGCTACCTCTTTCCCCATTAAACCTGCACCTAATACAACAACTTTCATCAAGAACATCCCCTTTCATTGATCTGTTATTCTGTATCGATTTGTGCTCTTTGTAATTTACCGCTATAGTCTACATAAATACTTTTCCACTCTGTATAAACATCTAAGGCAGCTACACCCGAGTCGCGGTGACCGTTCCCCGTGCCTTTTGTGCCGCCAAATGGTAAATGGATTTCAGCACCTGTTGTGCCAGCATTCACATAAACAATACCTGTATCTAAATCTCGTTGTGCGCGGAAAATCGTATTAACATCTTGTGAGAAAATTGAACTGGATAAGCCAAATTTCACGCCATTGTTTACTTCGATTGCTTCATCCAAACTTGCTACTTCAATTAGAGAAACGACCGGACCAAAGATTTCTTCCTGTGCAATAATCATGTCAGGCTTCACGTTGGTAAATAATGTAGGCTCATAATAAACCCCTTTATCATAAGGAGGCTCAGATAGAATTCTACCTCCAGCTAACAACGTCGCCCCTTCCTGTTTGCCGATTTGCACATAGTGATTAATCTTTTCTAATGCGGCTTTGTTAATCACAGGTCCGATTTTCACATCTTCATCCAGGCCGTCCCCAATTGTTAGCTTTTGCATTTCGTCTAATAGACGTTTTTCTAGTTCTTCTCTTACATCTTTATGCACGATCACTCGACTACATGCTGTGCATCTTTGTCCAGCAGTACCAAATGCACTCCATAAAATGCCTTCAGTGGCTAGCTGTAAATCGGCATCATCCATAACTATGACTGCATTTTTTCCACCCATCTCTAATGAAATCTTCTTTAGGTGTTTACCACCTAGCTCTGCTACCTTGCTTCCTGTTGTTGTAGATCCGGTAAATGAAATGACCTTAACATCTGGATGTTCAATCAATGCTGTTCCAACTGTTGGCCCCGAACCAAAGACAATATTTGCTACTCCGCCTGGTAAGCCAACCTCTTCAAAAATTTTGCCCATCTCATACGCCATCATTGGCGTCTCATTCGACGGCTTCCAAATGAACGTATTGCCAGCAACTATTGCAGGGAATGACTTCCAAGTAGCAATAGCTACAGGGAAATTCCACGGAGTTATTAAACCTACAACGCCAATAGGTGCCCGTACACTCATGGCAAACTTATTGGCTAGCTCTGACGGTGTTGTCTCCCCAAATAACCGTCGCCCTTCACCAGCCATATAATAGGCCATGTCTATCCCTTCCTGTACTTCACCTCTAGCTTCTTCAATAACCTTCCCCATCTCTTTTGTTAAAACGGTCGCCAAATGTTCTTTCTTCTCTTTCATTTTTTGACCGATGGCATATAAATAGTCAGCACGTTTAGGTGCAGGTACTAATGCCCAGCTTTTTTGTGCATTTTTTGCAACTGTTACCGCTTCATCTACCTCACTTGCAGTAGATAACGGTATTGTAGCTAGCTGCTCCCCATTAGCAGGGTTGGTCACTACTATACTTTGTACATGTGAATGTGTTACCCATTCACCGCCGATATAGTTTTTGATTTCCACTACATACACCCCCTGAACTATCTATGGTGCCTCTGCCTCATTGTTACCAATCGCATTGCTTCAGACAGATATCATCTATTACTCTATAGTATATAAAATTAAATATGTCAAAATTCCGAATTTTTAATATATAGAGGTTAAGAGCATGCTTTTGGATCAATAACATCGGTGACAATCGTCAGAGGCTTTATTTTCTTTTAGCTGAACATTGATGCCTCGGCATAATTGCGTCCGGAATCGGCTTTGTTCTTGGGCCTGCGTGATGCAGGTCAGTTAGCCGTTATCGCATGGATGCAATGATTTTAGGCTAACATCCTTTGTTAACTCCTTTTCGATTCCGTGACATCCGCCGGAGGCTTTAACTTCTTTCAGCGAATGTTTTTTGTACCGAAAGCGTAGCGACAGGTACAGATGTTTGATACCCGCTAAAAGAAGTTAAAACAATCACAAATTTTCAGCTGAGATGAAAATAAAAAATACTCATTCTAGTTTTTTATATTCGACATTTACTAGCTTATTCCCTTTTTTTCTAAAATATTTAATTGTGCAATGAAACTAATGCAACTTATAATCGTATATAATAACAAAATTATTTTTTGGAGGAATCCTTTATGAATAATCACGAAATTGACTACAAATTATATGGCGATGATATGCAATACGTGCAAGTTGAGCTTGACCCCCAAGAAACAGTAGTAGCTGAAGCTGGAGCTTTAATGATGATGGATGATTCTATCCATATGGAAACTATCTTTGGCGATGGTTCAAGAGGAAGCCTAGAAAGTGGTCTTATGGGTAAATTATTTGGGGCTGGAAAACGTCTAATTACAGGTGAAAGTTTATTTATGACGACATTTACGAACTTTGGTTCAGGTAAACGTCATGTGTATTTTGCCTCTCCATACCCTGGTAAGATTATTCCAATGGATTTAAGCCAATTCAACGGTAAGATTATTTGTCAAAAAGATGCATTTTTAGCTGCTGCAAAAGGAGTTTCAATCGGCGTTGAATTCCAGAAAAAAATCGGTGTTGGCTTCTTCGGTGGTGAAGGCTTCATTATGCAAAAGCTTGAAGGAGACGGCATGGCTTTTGTACATGCAGGTGGCACTATTCACGAAAGAACTCTAGCACCCGGTGAAGTATTGCGTGTTGATACAGGCTGTTTAGTTGCTATGACATCTGATGTAGATTACGATATCGAGATGGTCAAGGGCGTAAAAACTGCATTATTTGGCGGTGAAGGTATCTTCTTCGCTACTTTAAAAGGTCCAGGTAAAGTATGGATTCAATCATTACCATTTAGCCGATTAGCAAGCCGCGTCTTTGCTGCAGCACCAATTTCTCAAGGCGGTGGCGGTCAATCTAAAGGTGAAGGTGGCATTGGCGGTTTATTTGATATGTTTAATAAATAATCGTTGCTATTTATTAAAGGAGCACATCTTATTACGATGCGCTCCTTTTTTAATATAGAGAGGATTTTCACTAGTGGTGAGGTCCCAATGAATTAACCGTTTCAAACTTTTAGGGGCCACTTCACTATTGTTTTTAATGGTTGTAACATTTCTCTCTCCATCTTTATCGATAATACTAATATCTGATATCTTCACCTAATTTATCTGTATTGAAAAAGTAAACTGAGACTACTGCTATTAAAAAGAAAGCTATAATACTAAAAAATTTTTTTCTTTATTTGAAACACAATCTCCTGTAATTCGGAGCGAAGCGATAGCAGCAGGACGAAATTCTTCAGGTATATAAAATTTGCGTTTTATCATCATTAATCTATTCGATTCGTTACAGCCTTGCCCTGCCCATATGCGGTAAGCTCTTTAACGTTCAGCATCAGCATAGCAGTTCTAGTTTGAAGCGAGGCACTACCGATATGCGGAAGTGCTACAACATTTGGAAGCGTCAACAATGGATGATCCAACGCAATAGGCTCATGTTCAAAGACATCTAGCCCTGCTGCCCACAACTTACCATTTTTCAACGTATCATACAGTGCATTCTCATCTATAATGCCACCACGTGATGCATTAATTAGTACCGCGTCATCCTTCATCAAAGCAAGTTCCTCTGCTCCTATAAGTCCTACCGTATCATTGTTAAATGGTGTCATAATAACAACAAAATCCGATTGCTTTAAAAGATCCTCCAACGATACATATTGAAAGCCATACATTTCTTCTACCTCATGGCGACGTCTACGATTGTTGTATAAAATTTTCATATCAAAACCTTTTGCTCGTCTAGCAACAGCTTGGCCAATACGTCCCATACCAATAATTCCTATAGTGGATCCTGAAACATCTTTACCTACTAATTGCATCGGATACCAGCTTTTCCATTTACCCTCACGCAAATATCGTTCGCTTTCTGGAATTCTTCGAGCAGTCGCAAGCAATAATCCCCATACTAAATCTGCAGTCGTATTTGTTAAAACGCCTGGAGTATTAGTCGCCATTATTCCACGCTTACGCAAAGCTTTGACATCAATATTATTATATCCAACAGCTAAATTTGTCACGAGTTTGAGATTGGGTGCGTGTAATAATAACTCTTCATCGACTTGGTCAGCAATCGTTACCCACAATACTTCACAATCTGCAACAGCTTCCAATAATTTTTCCCGTGGTATAACAATTTCCTCCTCCTCCCATTGTTTGATATCATAATACTCTTTCAACGGCTCAACTATATGCTCTGGGAACTTTCGTGTAATAAATAATTTTTTTTTCATATTCCGAACACCCCTCAATTCAATTCGCATATAGCGTAACACTTAGAACGCTCATTTTCTAGGGATTTCTTATCTTTACATATGTAATCGTTAGTCCTTTTTATCACTCTACAAACTTCATCCGTTTATTTATTGTTTTATCCTTCAGAAAGACGATTTTGTCCTATTATTTATGAAAAATAAAACAAGGCTTATTAGTTGAGAATGGCATTTTATTCAAACGATTTGTTCATGAGATTAAGTTGCGATTCCTTGAGGATCAGCGATAGAGGAACGAAGGCTAAAACCCCCGCAGCGAAACGTATGTATTCTGTGTGAAAGTGAAGTGCTAACGAAGCGACAGCAACAATGTTTTTTCTGCGCGATAAGCTTGTGATGAATTCATTTTCATATGAGTACTTTGAAGATTTATCGGAACAATTTTAGCTTTTATCGGAACAAAATCTCATTTTATCGGAACAATTTTAGCTTTTATCGGAACAAAATCTCATTTTATCGGAACAATTTTAGCTTTTATCGGAACATTTTCTCGTTTTATCGGAACAATTCCAGTTTTTATCCGCCCAATCAACCACACGGCAAGGTAATAACAAAAAAACTATGCACAGGCTTTATGCATAGTCATTAGAAATCTCTGATTGTTGTATCTAATCGATTGGCAGCTTGTTTTAATTCCTCGGAAGATTCTCCAATTGATTCTATAATTCCTGACAATTCCGTTATTTTCAGGCCGACGTTTTGGAAGTTTGAGATAGAACCGTTTACTGAACCAGATATTGCATCGAATGCTTTTAAAGACTCTGCGTTTTGCTCAATACTATTGTTCACCAGCTCTTGGATTTCATGAATTGCTTGAACAACTTGGTTTGTAATTCCATTAGACATTGTTATGAGATCCGCGATTTGTTCAACCGAACTTTTCGTCTGATCTGCAAGCTTACGAACTTCGCTCGCCACGACCGCAAAGCCTTTTCCATGCTCCCCTGCACGTGCAGCCTCAATAGCCGAATTTAACGCCAGTAAATTTGTTTGGCCAGAAATACTTTTCACAATTTCAATTACAGCATTGATTTTTGAGGAAGAGTGGTCTAATTGCTCCACCATATCCGACATTTCAACTGTCTTATGATGAATTTTTCCTGTTTGCTCATTAATTAATGTAATTTTAGAATAGCCTTCAGAAGACACCTTTTGCATTGTTTTTGCCTCATCGATACTTTCCTTCAAGTATTCATTCACTTCCTTGGCGTTATAAACAAGTTCGGTCACTGTTTCATTGGTATTATGAGATTGAGTCTCTAGCTGCGTAGATATCCCACCTATAACTTCCTTAACATGTGCTCGAACATTATCCTGTTGCTTCTCAATTAATGTATTAGCATAATTATCATATTCCTCTAGGACAATCTGTTGTTCGAAATTACAGATTTTACTGATGGCATCACAAAACTTTTCTTCTTCGTCCCTCGATAATTGAAGCTTATAAATAATCTTTCTTAAAAATTTTTCAAGATTTTGAAAGGCTGCTAAATACCACTTAGGATACAAGTTAATCTTCACATGCATTCTCGCTACTCGCCTTCTCTTCTCCAAAAATGCATCGTCTATACGCCCTTCGAACATTTCTATAATATGATGGCGCAAAGTTTGGCGTAACCGCTCACTAGAGCTATACTTTTCAATAACCTCACGTAAGGCTGGCACACTTTCAATTGCTTGATAGAATGCCGCCACTACCTCTACAACATTTCGTTCAATATACGGTTTTAAACTTCTAATTAACTGCAAATCTTCTCTAGTTAAATTTACTAGATTTAACTGTAATAAACGTTCCTGATCTTGAATAATAACCCCTATACTTGATTCATCAGTAATCTCAATTGTATTCTTCTTAGACTTATTTCCCATTTGAAACAATTTATCCACCTCATTGTGTCTATGTCTATCCTACCAAATATAATCCGAAAACAAAAAACTCTCTGAATTCATTATAAGTTCTTTACAACTGTAATGACAATATATAGGAAAAAAATATCTATTTTCGCAATCAGCAATAATCTATCATACTCTCTAACAATACTTATTAACTATTTATTTTTTCCTAAAACAAGATAAAAACGCAAAAAAAAGCCACTCATTCTTAATAGAAGAGTGACTATATTATTTACATAAAGATAATAACAGCTAGTACAGCAGCTAGTACTATACGATAAATAGCAAATGGCATTAATTTCACTTTTGAAATAAGTGCTAAGAAGAATTTAATTGATAGTAATGCAAAGATAAATGAACTAATGAAGCCTACTGCGTAGAATCCAAAATAATCCATAGATAGCGTATCCCAGTTTTTCAGTACAGATACTAAACTAGCACCCGCCATAATTGGTACTGCCATAATGAAAGTAAAATCTGCCGCCACGCGGTGACTCATTCCAAATAGTACACCACCAGATATTGTTGCACCTGAACGGGAGAACCCTGGCCAAAGTGATAAACATTGTACTAACCCTACTTTAAATGCTAAACCATAAGAAATTTTATCTAGAGAATCCACTTTTGGTCTTTTCGGTGCTAATTTATCTGCAGCAATCATTAAAAGTGCTCCAGCTACTAAAGCATAAATAACATGTTCTACTTTAAATAAATGATCATCGATAAAATCTTTGAACGCAAAACCTAATATAACTGCTGGCAACATACCTACAATAACATGTAGTAAGTTGAAGTGGCCTTTCACTGATTTCGATTGGCCATCAATTTTATAAAGTCCAACTAAATTTAACATTCGTTTCCACATAACAACGACTACGGCTAAAATAGAGCCTAGCTGTACAACGATTTTAAATGTATTGGCGGGATACATCCCTAAAAACTCCTCTGTCTTTAGCCACATATCGTCCACAATAATCATATGACCTGTCGACGACACTGGTGCAAACTCTGTCATTCCTTCGACAAAGCCTAAAATAAGCGCCTTTAATAATTCAATGATATCCACGTTGTCACCTTACCTTTTGTTAATTAAATACAAACATATTATAAAATACACTTTTTCATAAACTATGACTATGGCATTCAGTTATGAGACATCACCATAATATAGGGATTATTTCGAGCCTCTAGCCTCATTTACCAATTAACGAAAATTTATATCCACAACCCATAATTCAGAACGGCTGCCTATTCGCATTGGAGGACCCCAAAAGCCAAAACCTGATGAAACAAGTGTATGCATTTTCTCCTTCATCTTATAACCATAATCGAGTTCAAATACACGAGCAGTTATATACTGATTTGGCCATAGTTGACCTTTATGTGTATGCCCTGACATATGGAAGTCTACGCCCATTTTTGCAGGCGTAATTAAATCATTTGGGGTATGATTCATGACAAACCAAGGCAAGTCATCTGCTGTCTTCAATGCATCTAGTGGCTTTCTATCCTTGTTTGTAATATCCTCTTGCCCCGTTAATACTATCACATTATCGATTCTAATAGTTTCATCACACAAAACTTTTACATTAGCATTTTCCATTTCTTTGATAAATTCAGGGATTTTCTTGCCATAGTACTCGTGATTGCCCAGCACACCATATACCCCATATGTAGAGGTTAATTGCTTCATCACATCTGCCATTCCCTCTTTAACAAACCATTTAGGGTCGTCATCTACAATATCCCCGACTAAAAAGACGATATCCGGCTTTGCTTCATTCGATAAAGTAACAAAGCGCTGTAAATGTCTTTTATTTGAAAGAACCCCTAAATGAAAATCTGATGCCACTACAACTCTCATCGAATCTAGCTCACTACTCTTTTTATCCATCGTTATTTCTAAATGACGGACAACAGGTGAATATGCTAAATAAGTACCTACAATACTTAGTACAAAAAACATAGCAATTGCTACACTTCCAATGATCTGTACACTATTAAAAGGACTTAGCCAAATAATCAAGTGTGCTACCAAGCAAAGCGCTAATCCGTATTCAAAAATAAACATCCAATAATTATGGATTATTGAAAACATTCGTAAGGACTCATGAACTCTACTAATAACAATACTAAACGCAATGATATACAGTACTAACCAATATAAAATTGGAAATTGGAACCACCCCATTGCCACAAGCCACTGTCTCAATCCCCATCCTAAGTAAAAAGTTAATGCACTATATAAACTTATTAAAAGAATTCCACCGATTACTTTAGGCATTTCAGCTCCCTACTTTCATATAGTCTTAGTTGATTATAGCACTATACTTAAAATTCACATTTGCATTAAGTATTTCTTATAGAAAGTAAGTACGAAAAGACAACAAATAGCTCATGATATCAAGTGTACCTATTGCTTGTAATTTAATCGTATGATTTACATGACAATCTAATTATGAAAGTGACAATTTCGTAATTTAGGCGATTACACGGAGTCGTATACAACATCCATCACTGAAGGCGATCGACTCCCGTTGGATTAAAGATGAGGCTTTGGAGCGCTCATCGGCACCCAAGGAAGATCCCCTCTAACAACTCAATCTAATTATAAGATTATGTAAAAAATCAATGAATAATATACTTTAATTTTTCTGAATCTTTCGGTAACATTGTAATTGCAAGAGAAAATTTACGGATGTACGGGAGAAAAAAGGGGTGTTGTTATATGGCAAAATATAAATTCGAATCAACAGAGCATGAGTTATTTCGCAAAACCTTACGTAAGTTTTTAGCAGAGGAAGCTGAGCCACACTATCCACAATGGGAGAAAGATCATCTTATTCCACTTGAGTTTTGGCGTAAGCTTGGGGAAATGGGCTATCTATGCCCTCAAGTAGAAGAGCAATACGGCGGTCTCGGACTCGATTTTAGTTTTGGCGTTATTATTCAAGAAGAGCTTGAGCGTGTAGGCTCGAGCCTTATTGGAGTTGGTCTGCATAACGATATTGTCGTGCCTTATATTGAGGCATACGGCTCGAATGAGCAAAAATCACGTTGGCTACCGAAATGTGTTACAGGTGAAAATATTACAGCAATTGCTATGACAGAGCCCGGTACAGGCTCAGATTTGGCAAACATCCAAACAACTGCTATTCGAGATGGGGATCACTATATCGTCAACGGACAAAAAACATTTATTACAAATGGTATTCATACAAATTTAGCAGTCGTTGCTGTAAAAACAAATCCTCAGGCAGAAAAAAAACATCGTGGCATTAGCCTCCTTGTCATTGAAGACGGGACTCCAGGCTTCACGAAAGGTCGTAAACTCGAAAAAGTTGGCATGCACGCACAGGACACAGCCGAGCTATATTTTGAGGATTGTCGCGTACCTGTAGAGAATCTCCTTGGCGAAGAAGGCAAAGGCTTTAACTATATGATGGAAAAGCTACAGCAAGAGCGTCTAGCAGTAGCCATCGCGGCACAAACGGCAGCTGAGGACATGCTTGCTTTAACAATTGATTATGTAAAATCCCGCTCAGCTTTTGGAAAGTCAATTAGTGACTTCCAAAATACGCAATTTAAAATAGCTGAAATGGCGACAAAAATCGAACTTGGCAAATCATTTTTAGAATCTCTAATAGAGGAACATATCGCAGGACACGATGTTGTGACAAAAGTTTCGATGGCAAAATACTGGATAACGGAAAATGCACGTGAGCTCGCTGTCCAGTGTATGCAGTTACATGGTGGCTACGGTTATATGGAGGAATACAAGATTGCTAGAAGATATCGAGATATTCCTGTCATGTCCATTTATGCAGGTACCAATGAAGTGATGAAAGTGATTATTGCCAAGAATTTGGGCTTATAACTAAGAAAGATTATTATTCCTTTGAAATTAAGGTGTGAAATTGATTAAAGTATGGCTCTTCGGCAAAATGATAGGCCGAAGTGACGGATTGAAACCTAAGCGACGGATGTAAGCCTAAACGACGGATGTAAGCCTAAACGACGGATTCAAGTGCCGTAACGACGGATCGAAACCTAAGCGACGGATGTAAGTGCCGTAACGACGGATGTAAAAGCCTAAGCGACGGATTCAAGTGCCAAAACGACGGATTGAAACCTATGCGACGGATGAAAGTGCCGTAACGACGGATGTAAAAGCCTAAGCGACGGATTGAAGTGCCAAAACGACGGATTGAAACCTATGCGACGGATGAAAGTGCCGTAACGACGGATGTAAAAGCCTAAGCGACGGATTCAAGTGCCAAAACGACGGATTGAAACCTAAGCGACGGATGAAAGTGCCGTAATGACGGATGTAAAAGCCTAAGCGACGGATTCAAGTGCCTTAACGACGGATTGAAACCTAAGCGACGGTTGAAAGTGCCGTAATGACGGATGTAAAAGCCTAAGCGACGGATGTAAAAGCCTAAGCGACGGATGAAAGTGCCTTAACGACGGATTGAAACCTAAGCGACGGTTGAAAGTGCCGTAATGTCGGATGTAAAAGTCTAAGCGACGGATTCAAGTGCCTTAACGACGGATTGAAACCTAAGCGACGGATGAAAGTGCCGTAACGACGGATGTAAAAGCCTAAGCGACGGATGAAAGTGCCGTAATGACGGATGTAAAAGCCTAAGCGACGGATTGAAACCTATGCAACAGATTAAAGTGCCGTAACGACGGATTGAACCGGCAAAGTAGTGGATAGAACGCCGAAACCGCGGATAGAACTGCCATAACCGTGGATAGAACAGACATAGTCGTGGATACAACGGCCATAACCGTGGTTAGAACGGCCAAAATCGTGGATAGAAACGCCATAACCGTGGATAGAACAGACATAGTCGTGGATAGAAACGCCGAAATCGTGGATACAACGGCCATAACCGTGGTTAGAACAGCCAAAGTTGTTTTTCAAAATAAAAGAACAGCGGCAAATTGTTTGCCGCTGTTCTTTGCCTATGCTGTTGGAATTCGAACGATTACCTTAAATAAATCTCCATCTACCTCAATACTCATACGGCCACCATGCAAATCTACAATGGATTGTGCAATGGCTAAGCCTAGCCCTGAGCCCTCTGTATGGCGTGAAGCATCCGCTCGTTTAAATCGTTCAAATAACTCATCAGCATTCTCGCTAATTTCATATTTAGCAACATTCTTCACCGTGAATTCAGCATCACCTTCTGCTGTACGTTTCAATGTTACATAAACACGTGTGCCTTCTAATGCATATTTCAATACATTAACAATTAAATTATCGATTAGTCTCCACCATTTTTGTCCGTCCACATACGCGTAGATTGGCTCATGTGGTTTTGTCAGGCGTAAATCTAAATGAGCCTGTGCCATATCTTCCTCATGCTCCCCTACCGCCTGCTGTACAAGCTGGGTTAAATCAACTCGAGTGCGATGAAGCTCCATATTACCACTTGCCATTTTAGATACTTCAAAAAGATCCTCAATCAGTAATTTTAGACGTTCTGATTTTTTATCAAGGATATGAATGTATTGCTTACGCTCTTCCTCTGTAATATCAGGATTTTTCAGTAAATCTGTATACGTAATAATAGATGTTAATGGCGTGCGTAAGTCGTGACTAACATTCGTAATAAGCTCTGTTTTTAAACGCTCACTTTTTGCCTGCTCATGCATAGACGTGCGTACGCCTTCCCTTAAATGATTAAGATTTTCGGCATGCCCCGCTAGTGGTGATTTGCCCATTACTTTGACATCACGGTTTAAACGACCTTCTGCCATGTCTTTTGTATCCTTCATAATTCGGTTTAAATAGCCCATTCTAGAAAGGAAGAGAAGCATGGCTGGTATACCAATCATTGCGCAGATGCCCAATACTAGAACGGGGAATCCACCACCACTTAACATTGAAGCAACAAGACTTCCACCGCCGAAAAATGCTGCCCCAATCATCACAATGGAATGTAATGCAATGGAACGATTTATAAATAAATCCGTGATTGATTCGCCAAGTGACCATAAGTAGCTAGCTTTTAAAGTCTCCTCAAATTTCTGTACTGTATTCACTCGATCATACAACCAAATTAGCTGTACAAAGAACAGCATAGCAATAATGATTAAGACGCCAATTTTTAACAACATATCCGTTACATAACTTATATAATTATATGGATAAGTAGTGCCTACAATCGCGCTAAAAGCAATTTGAGATGCTATCAAATAAACGAATGCGCTTATTAATAATAATCCAATTGAGTAATCAATTTTCATCTTTGCAAAAGCTTCTTTTCCCTTTAAGCCTTGTACCATCTGCAGTACTTCTTTGCGCCCTTTCCATGCAAAAATAGCTGCCACAATACTCGTTAACCATATAAAGAAGAAAATGTATTGACGGGTTAAAAAATTGTTATATCCCACCATGATGTCTTCTGCTTGTGCTGATTTTTTTGAGATAGTTATTATGCCAGTGTAATCAAAAGTTTCCCTAAGTTCCTCTGTATCCAAGCTGGTATCAGCTTGATAAAAAATATTGTTTAAATTACCACTGATATTTGAAGTCGTTAATGGATGTTGCTCAGTATACTTTATTTTGAAAGCACTGCTGTCTGAAACATTACCCGAACTAAATGTTTTACCTGATTCAGTGTTCGTTAATTCATAAGACCAGTGATTATTATTTTTCACAAAACTCTTTGCTTCTTCTTGCGCTGCTTTTATATATTTATCAACAAGCTCTTCCTTTTGAGTGAGAATTTTTTTGCGGACATGCTCATCATCCCCAAAATTAGTCGTAATATCTTTAATTTTGGCATCTCGCTCTTTCTCAAGCTTTGTTTTTAAATCCGTTGCATTTACATTAGTAGCTTCTTGAATACGCTCCGCATATTGGGCTTTAATATTACCTATCTGTTCTCCTAATGTTCCATAGCGATTACGATGTTCCTCAATTTCGCTTTGTGTCACCACAATTTTACTTTTTAAATCTTCAGCCGTTGGCATATTTAATACTAATGGTCCTAATTCCGACTGGAAATTATCAAGTTGAGGTTGTAAATTTTCAGATTGAAAATAAGACTTTCCAATATATCGATAACCAACTTTTGAGAACGTAAAAATACCGAATATTACCCAGATTAAACATATAAGAGCGAGAAGAGGTTTCCAATTTTTCACCATACTTTTAACTCCTCTCTAAAAAATTTTCTCGAGCAATTGTAACATCCCCGAAGAGCGGGCAGTTACTAACTGATAGGCATACACACCAAAATAAATTAGTCCAATCACCCCTGCTACAAACCCTGCAATTGTAACATACTGTTCTATTTTATTTTTCCATTTTATAGCCAACGCCCCACACCACCTTTATATAACGTGGATTTTTCGGATCTGCTTCGATTTTTTCACGTATTTTTCGAATGTGTACAGCCACAATATTTTCTGCATTGTAAGCTTCCTCATTCCATACACGCTCATAAATCTCTGTTATCGAAAATACACGCCCTGCATTTTTCATTAATAATTCCGTAATCTTATATTCGATTGGTGTTAATCGAACAGGCTCGCCTTCTAAAATGACTTCCTTTGCATCTTCATCTAATATAAGTCCGTCGATTTCCACCTTTGCGGCTCCTACATTGTACGTCCCAAGTTGTACATAACGTCGCAACTGAGATTTCACACGAGCCAATAGCTCTAACGGATGAAAAGGCTTTGTAACGTAATCATCAGCGCCTACAGACAAACCATGAATTTTGTCGCCATCCTCCGCCTTTGCACTAAGCATAATAATTGGAATATTGCGCTCTTCTCTAATTTTAAACGTCGCTGTAATTCCATCCATATTTGGCATCATAATATCTAAAATAATTAAATGTACTTCATTGTTTTCTAATTTTTCGATTGCCTCTAAGCCGTCAGCAGCTTTTATGACATTGTAGCCTTCATTCTTTAAATAGATTTCAATACCATCACGAATATCTTGATCATCGTCTGTTACAAGAACTGTTAGTTTCGTCATGATATACACCTCGCTCTCAATTAATAGTGTACCTTTTAAATCTTAAAAACCAGTTATTATAAAAATGAAGAATTTCTTAAGTTTTTTAACTCCATTCCAATCAACTTATATACAGGGCATATGTTTTGCAAAGGAGAGATCTGTAGAAAGTGCTAGTCCAATCTATCTCCTATAGCAGCCCTTCTCCATTATTAACGAAATGCCATTACAGTTTCTATTCCCCACATCTTTGTCGGCTGCGATTTCCATAGTATACATTCTAAAGCACAAAAAAAGACAGGAGCGCTACTAATCGTTACAAATGTTCCAATAGCTACACCTGTTAGACGAATTGATGAGAAAAAAAGACCTTGAAATAGTGCAATGCTCGCTGCGGCTAAAATTGTCCATTTCAATTACCATTTAAACAGAAATGTATAATATCATTTATTGCCCCTGAACCGTCAATACTCATTAACATTAATAATACAGATTTATCCAAAAGCAAACAATTACCATTTTCCTTTTTCTTTCATTTATTAACCAATAGTAGGTTTTCTATTAAAGTGAGGTTATAATAAAAACAACAAAAGGAGCGAAATTTATGTATAAAACAATTGAAGAAACAGCCATCGAACTTGGTATGCAAGAAGATCAAGTACTTCGCCTAGTTTACGAGGGCCGTATTCGTTCAGTATACGACGGGGACCAAATACTGATTAATAGCGGACAGTTCAGCACTTATTTTGAGCAATTAGACCGTATTAAAGAAGAAATTGAAATTTGGCGGAATACTCCTATTCCAGAGGATATTGATGTTAAAGATGAGGATTAAAAAAAGCCTATCATTCAAAC
Source organism: Lysinibacillus sp. 10T31 (assembly GCF_056394365.1). Taxonomy (NCBI): domain Bacteria; kingdom Bacillati; phylum Bacillota; class Bacilli; order Caryophanales; family Bacillaceae; genus Lysinibacillus; species Lysinibacillus sp. 10T31. The sequence continues at coordinate 2,184 of NZ_JBFTHS010000062.1, read as the reverse complement.
AATTAGAACATTGGTGAATGATAGGCATCTATTATATTGTTACGACAAATCCAGCTCGCTTACCGATAATTTCCGCATAATCTTCAACCATAACACTAGCTGTTGGATACATACCTGCCCCAGGTCCAATTAGCGTTAATGTGCCAATATAATTAGTATCCAATGCTACAGCATTATTGACGTCATCAACTGGATAAAGCGGATGTTCTTTATCAACTAATTGCGGCCCAACCTTCGCGACCACTTTACCATCTGCTAGCTTCTCAACCTCAGCAACGTGGCGGAAACGCAAGCCTTTTTCACACGCTTCTTTTACTTGCTCTGCCGAAATGCTATCAATTCCGACTACTTCGACCTCAGACCAGTCTGGTTGTTCACCAAATGCCAAAGCACTTAAAATCATTAATTTTTTGAAGGCGTCCTGTCCTGATATATCATTATATGGATCTGCCTCCGCATAACCTAAATTTTGCGCCTCTTTTAATGCAGTTTCGAACGACCAGCCCTGTGAACGCATTTTCGTTAAAATATAGTTGGATGTCCCATTTAAAACACCCTGAATACGACTAACATCATTGACAAGCAAAATGTTTTTCATCGTTTTAATAACTGGTACACCACCAGCAGTCGTTGCCTCAAAGCCTACAAAAACACCGTTTGCTTTTGCAAGATCCTGTAGCTCCAAGCCTCGTTTTGCAAACATTACTTTGTTAGCTGTAATGACATGACATTTATGTTCAACAGCGCGCTTTAAATAAGTAAATGCTGGCTCCTCGTTGACGATCGCCTCAAAAACAACCTGCATACCTGGTTCCGCTAAGACTTCATCCATACTAGTTGTCATTAAATGCGCTGTACCTGGTACACGTTCACGGCTAGCATCTGTAACTAAAATTTTTGCTACTTCTAGCTCAATTCCTAATTTATTTTTAAGCTCTTCTCGCTTTTCGTTTAATATATGGTAAATTCCTTGACCTACCGTTCCAAATCCTAATATAGCTGCCTTTATAGTTGCCATTGTTGTTATTCCCTCCAACTTACATTCCGCAGTTTCATTAAATTTATTTCGTCTCAGCTTAATTCGTACAGATTTTTGAATTGTGCGCCGACTTTGCAAAGCAGGTCAATTTGCCGTGTTTCTAACACTTCTTTTTCAAACAGATAATTAGATTAAGTCATCTGAATGAAGATAAAAGAACCTTTTAAACACACACAAATTCAAATAATTCAAAATTCAACTTAAAGAAAATTGTAACGCAAATACATACATTGCACAAGAAAAATCTTTCTAGGATGGACATTTGTTTCCTCTAGACGTGCAAAAGAAATCGTTTTCATCCCTTTTATTATATGATTTTTCACTTAAATCTATAATAATTGAACAAATATTGACTTTTCTTTATCAATTATGCCTCGGCATAATTGCGTCCGGAATCGGCTTTGTGCTTTCACAAAGAACTCCTTTCCGATTCCGTGACATCCGCCGGAGGCTTTAACTTCTTTCAGTGGATGTTTACTGAAAGAAGTTAAAATAAATGCTTTTCTTCTATTATATATGTATGTAAAGACATTCATAAAAATTGTTCTTTTGAAATATATTAATAAATTTTTTTCTATATATCTTCATCGTCTAATTTAAAAAGCTCATTCCCTGTAGCAGCAGAGAATGAGCCAAAAATATGAGGGATAATTAACTAGCGTTTACTAGCAATTTATAACGATATTGTGTTAAAGCTTGTTGCATCATTCTTATTTCCTCTTGCGTAAAATTTGGTATTGCATACGTGCGTTCAACTAATTGGAATGTGCCGTATTTTAAATAGTACTCTGTCGCAGGTAGAGGAATATGACTTGCTCCATAGCTTTCATAAGCTTCGAAAACTTCTTTTATTGTATAGCCTTCCTCTTTGACATAAACCATTTCCTTAAAAGCAGAATGTCCAAAGATCTCTTGCCATTTACGCTCAACTGACGCAAGTATGTTTTGAATGGACATGTTGTTCACAAACACATGACCTTCATTTAATTCATAAATAAGGTTCTAAGTCAAATGTTGGGGTGATGTGATCTTTTAGCACGTTAACCCAGATGAACCCCGATATCTTTATACTTTAAATTTAATAAGATTTTTGCTCGAAAGTGATCGAAGCGTCGAAAGCCATATGCATTCCGTTTCATCACTTT
>NZ_JBFTHS010000061.1:0-24166 GCF_056394365.1 Lysinibacillus sp. 10T31 | reverse complement strand
GGGCGACTCCTTGGGGATTAGCGATAGAGGAACGAAGGCTAAAATCATCACATCCTGTGATAACGCCTTCGTGACCAACATCGTGTTGGCCCGAGACCCTGGAGCGAGCATCGCGAGTGAAGCGGCTCATCGGACGCCCCCAGGAAGCTCTGCTCTGCGCGAAAGCGAAGCGTCAGCGGCAAAGCGCCCAGCCGGAACGGAAATCAACCAGACGTTCTGGTGATGATCCTAAAAATTAGGAGGATATTGTTGTGACAAAACGTGCATTAATCAGTGTTTCCAATAAAGATGGTATTTTAGAATTTGCAAAGGAACTAGTAGCATTAGGTTATGAAATTTTATCAACTGGTGGTACGAAAAAAATGTTACAAGACAATAATGTTGCCGTAACAGCAGTAGATGAAGTAACTAAATTCCCTGAAATTTTAGATGGTCGTGTAAAAACTTTAAATCCAATGATTCATGGTGGATTATTAGGAAAGTTTGACGATGCTTCTCATCAAGCACAAATGAACGAGCATGGAATTGAACCAATTGAGATTGTTTGTGTCAATCTTTATCCGTTTGTTGAAACAATTTCAAAGCCTAATGTAACATGGGATGACGCTATCGAAAATATTGATATCGGTGGTCCAACAATGTTACGTTCTGCAGCAAAAAACCATCAATATGTAACAGTAATTGTGGATAGCAATGACTATGAGAACGTATTAGAGGAACTTAAAGCTAATGGTGCTACGACAATAGAAACACGTCGTAAGTTAGCTGCAAAAGTTTTCCGTCACACAGCCGCTTATGATTCATATATATCAAACTACTTAACAGAAGAAGAGTTCCCAGAGAGCTTAACAATGACATATGAATTAAAACAAAACTTACGCTATGGTGAAAATCCTCATCAAAAAGCAGCGTTCTATCAAAAACGTCTAGGCTCAGATTTTTCATTAGCTTACGCTACGCAATTACATGGTAAAGAATTATCATACAACAATATTCAAGACGGGAATGCCGCATTGCAAATTGTCAAAGAGTTTGAAATGCCTGCAGCAGTAGCTGTAAAGCACATGAACCCTTGTGGTGTTGGAACGGGCGCAACATTAGAAGAAGCGTTTGATAAAGCGTATGAAGCAGATTCAACATCTATTTTCGGTGGTATTATTGCATTAAATTTGGAAGTAGATGCAGCAACTGCTGAAAAATTAAGCCATATCTTTTTAGAAATTATCATTGCACCAGCTTTCTCTCAAGAAGCACTTGATATTTTAACGAAGAAGAAAAATATTCGCTTATTAACAATTCCTTTCGAGCAAGCAAAACAAGACAAATTCAATGTTGTATCAGTTGAAGGTGGTCTTCTTGTACAAGAACCAGATCGCTACGGTTTTTCTAATGCAGATATTAAAGTTGTTACAGACCGTGAACCAACAGCACAAGAATGGGAAGCATTACAACTTGGCTGGGCAGTTGTGAAGCACGTTAAATCTAACGCTATCGTTGTGACAGATTCTCAAATGACACTTGGCGTTGGTGCTGGTCAAATGAACCGTGTTGGAGCAGCTAAAATCGCATTTGAGCAAGCCGGCGAAAAAGCAAAAGGTGCAGCACTAGCATCAGATGCATTCTTCCCAATGAGCGATACTGTAGAAGCAGCTGCAGCAGCTGGTATAACAGCCATTATTCAACCAGGTGGCTCTATCAAAGATCAGGATTCAATCGATAAAGCGAATGAATACGGCATTGCGATGGTATTCACTGGCGTACGTCATTTCAAACACTAATCAGAACACGTTAAAAACTAGACCGAGATGTTGGTTCATCTCGGTCTTACTTACAAATAGGAGGATTCCCTAAAATGAAAGTATTAGTCATTGGAAGCGGCGGTCGTGAGCATGCTATCGCCAAACAATTTAGTATTTCACCATCTGTTAATAAAGTATTTGTAGCACCTGGTAATGATGGCATGCGAGGAGATGCAGAAGTTGTGGCAATTGATGCAATGGATTTTGCAGGATTGGCACAATTTGCTAAAGAAAATGCGGTAGATTTAACCTTTGTTGGGCCTGAGCAACTACTTGCTGAAGGAATCGTGGATTTCTTTACGACTCGTGGCTTACGAATATTTGGTCCAACAAAGGAAGCAGCGCAAATCGAAAGTAGTAAATCATACGCTAAGGATATTATGAATAAATATCATATCCCAACAGCAGCCCATGAAACGTTTACTGAAGCAGATAAGGCTATTGCATATATTAAGGAACAAGGTGCTCCAATCGTTATCAAGGCAGATGGTTTAGCAGCTGGTAAAGGTGTAGTTGTAGCAATGACTGCAGAAGATGCAATTGAAGCTGTGCAGGATATGATTGGTAACCAACGTTTTGGTGAATCATCTTCTCGAGTGGTCATTGAAGAATTCCTGGATGGAGAAGAATTCTCCTTTATGTCGTTTGTCCATAAAGGTCAAATTTATCCAATGGTCATTGCTCAAGACCATAAACGTGCTTATGATGGCGATAAAGGACCGAACACAGGTGGTATGGGAGCCTATTCCCCAGTACCTCAAATTTCTCAAGAAGTAGTAGATGTTGCTTATAAGACGATTGTTGAACCAACTGTGAAAGGTATGGAGGCAGATGGAGTATCGTTTACAGGGATATTATATGTAGGATTGATTTTAACGAAGAATGGTCCGAAAGTGATTGAGTTTAATGCACGCTTCGGAGATCCAGAAACGCAAGTAGTTTTACCACGCATGGCTTCCGATTTTGGCGCATTTATGACAGCATTAATGGATGAAAAGCCATTTGATTTGCAATGGTCAGAAGAAGCAATGCTAGGTGTAGTTATTGCCGCTGAAGGCTATCCGGGGGACGTTGAAAAAGGACATGCATTACCTAACCTGGAGGCTCTATCAGCTTCACACGCAGTATTCCATGCGGGTACAAAGCTTGTAGATGAGAACTTTGTTGGTAATGGCGGTCGAGTTTTATTAGTTGGAGCAAAGGCATCTACTTTAAAAGAAGCACAAGAAAAAGTATACGCAGGTATTGCAACTGAAAAATGGGACAATTTCTTCTACCGCAAAGATATCGGTTGGCGTACATTTAAATAGTAGTTGTGTAACTATAGAGTTATAATTGCCCGATAAAATTTGTTTACATTTTACTTAAGTTTATCACCATAGCGTGGGGTTGATTTCCGTTCCGACTTGGCGCTTTCCTGGGGGCGTCCGATGAGCCGCTTCACTCGCGTTGCTCGCTCCAGGGTCTCATCTGTGACGCTGATCCCCAAGGAGTCGCCCAGTCTCCACTCCAATCAACTTATATACAAAGCATATGTTTTAAAAAATGTCGTCTCAAACTTTTAGTATAAATCTAATTGGAAGAAGCTTTTTTTCCGTTGTGATTTACTAAATGATTAGTAAAATAAATCAAGCGTGTTGGTTAGGGAAATATAGGTTTATTATTGAGTGATAAAAGGATTTTTTTGTTGATATTTTGCAATGTATGCCCATTTTAACTGATTGTAGCGTAGGGCTACTCGACTCCCGCGGGAAAGCGAGACAGACGAGACCCTGCACGGAGCGAATGTTTTCCGTGCGAAAGCGAAGCGACAGCAACGTAGCGGAGGAAGCGGCTCGTCGCTCGCCCGCAGGAAGCTCTGCTCTGCGCGAAAGCGAAGCGTCAGCGACAAAGCGAGTAGCCCGTAGCGGAAATCAGAGCCTTCTAATTAATTAGGTCGGATAAGGAATGGTTAATCAACACACTTGAAACTAAATATTTTAATCATGCAGTGAAACTTCTTATTTTTTTCAAACGTAGGATTAAAAAGGGTGAAAGCCGTCTCAACAATACAGTTGAGACGGCTCCTTTGACTAAGAAGGATTTTGTGCTTTATTTGTAGAACTTTTACTTTCTGAGGAATTTTGATTTGAAGTGCTGGAGTCAGATTGCTTCGATGCAGTTGCGCTTGATCCTGACGTATTTCCAGATATAGCAGAGGAGAAATCCTTCATGAGTTTATCGATATGTTCAGATGACATAGAATTTTGGCCGCTGAACATACTTTGCATAGAAGAGTTGCCGGTGCTATTGTTGTTGCTGTTGCCCATAGCACTCTCCATACTAGAGCACATTAAAGCTTTAGTTGGGCAATACTTAAAGATACCCTCAGCCATTTTAAAGGCACCAAATGCTATCATCAATCGACCTTTCGTACATTCAGGATTTCTTGAGACCTTAGCGATACCGAATGCCGTTAAACTTACACCCATGGCAAAGCGACAAAAGGCATTTTTTTCGCTTAAATTCGATTCATGCATCATAATATTTCCTCCTTTAGTCATTGTGGAAAAAATAAAGCGGGGTGCACTTTGTTTTATGAAAGTGCTGTGTTACGATTGAAACAAGATGATTGCATAAAGCATTAATTTTATGAAAAAAAGCGTTTATGCAGTAGTAGTATGTGATTTCACGTAGGATTTACACAATGAAATTTTACGTAATTAAGGAAGGGGCGAATAGAATGGATCCAGTATGGAAAATTACAGAATTACGTCAGCAATTAGCTGTAATAGATGGTAAAAATGCACCGGATATTGTATTAAAAAATGCACGTTATTTACATAGCATGCTCAAACAGTGGGTAGTAGGGAATATTTGGATTTTAGGAGATCGTATTGTCTATGCTGGTGATAGAATGCCTCCGTTATTAGAAGGGACAGAGGTGGTCGATTGTACGAATAAAACAATTGTACCAGGATATATTGAGCCACATGTTCATCCGTTCCAGTTATACCATCCGCAATCTTTTGCTGATTTTTGCGGACAGCTTGGAACTACAACTTTTATTTCAGACAATTTAAGCTTCGTTTTATCTTTAGAAAATAAGAAAGCGTTTTCAATACTAGATGATTTGAAAAAGCTACCGTTTTCATTTTATTGGTGGACTCGTTTTGATTCACAAACTGAAATGGAACAGGAGGAAGAGATTTTTTCGAATACGTCCATTTTAGAATGGTTGGAACGAGATGATGTTTTACTTGGAGGAGAATTAACGGGCTGGCCAAGGTTGTTACATGGAGATGACCAAATGCTCTATCGAATGCAAATGGCTAAGGGCTACGGGAAAAAAATAGAAGGACACTTCCCTGGTGCATCAGAACGAACTTTAGCACGTATGAAGTTACTCGGTGCAGATGGTGATCATGAAGCTATGACAGTGGAAGAAGTAGAAAGACGTATTATGCAAGGATATGCTGTAACACTGCGTCATTCTTCAATACGTCCAGACTTACCAAATTTATTAAAGGGAATAGTCGAAAAAGATCTACCTATTTTTGATCATTTAATGATGACAACAGATGGCTCACCACCTTCTTTTCATGAGGATGGTGTGATGGATAAATGTATTCAAGTAGCCTTAGATGCAGGTGTAGCACCAATAGACGCTTATCAAATGGCTTCCTATAATGTGGCACGTTATTATAATATGTCCAACTTACACGGCTTTATCGCAACGGGTCGATTTGCCTCCCTTAATATTTTGCAAGATGAATGGCATCCAGTTCCTGAGAGCGTACTATCGAAGGGTGTTTGGCTAAAACGCGATGGAGAGCAAGTGCAAAAACTTGCTGCAATTGATTATTCAGCGTTACCTACATTTGACTTAGATTTTTCATTAACGTCTCATGATTTTCAATTCTCGATGCCTTTTGGAATTGAGTTGGTCAATGATGTTATTACGAAACCATATAACTCATTAATTACTAGAGAAGGGCAGCTTGCAGATCATGATGAATGTTATTTAATGCTCATGAATAGAGATGGCAAATGGCATGTTAACACGATGATTAAAGGTTTTGCTACTAGTGTTCAAGGGTTTGCTTCATCTTATTCGAACACAGGTGATATTTTACTGATCGGAAAAAATAAAGACGATATGATCAAAGCCTTTGAAGAAATGAAGGCAATGCGTGGTGGTATTGTCCTAGTTGAAAAAGGTGAAGTAATTGCTACTGTTCCTTTAACAATTGGCGGTTTTTTATATGATGGAAATGTTAAGGAGCTAGCAGAAAAAGAGAAGTTCTTAAAACAAGCATTAGCAGAGCGTGGATACCACTTAGGAGATGCAATTTATTCTTTACTTTTCTTACAATCGACACATTTACCATATATCCGAATAACACCAAAAGGGATTTTTGATGTTATGAAGAATAAGTTATTATTACCAGCAGTGATGCGCTAATTGAAGTTTTCCTATGGTAGATGTAATCGATAAAAGGAGAGTAATGCTTGTGTTCAAATCGAAGAAACTATTTATCGCAATGGCTTTTAGCACCTTATTGATAGGCGGATGTTCAAAAGATTCCTCGGAAGTGAAGGAAGATGATACGAATAAGGTGGACGATGGAACCGCTATTGAAGAGCCTGTTCAAGAAGGGGCGTATGTTGCTCCGCTAACAGGTGAAGCTGTGAAGGAAGAAATTACGCAACGCCCAATTATTGTTACCGTTAATAATCATCCGAAAGCACGTCCGCAATCAGGAATAGAAGCGGCTGATATCATTTATGAAATGCTGGCAGAAGGCGATGTTACGCGTCTATTAGCAGTTTATCAAAGTGAACTACCAGAAAATGTAGGGCCTGTTCGTAGTGCTCGATCTTATTTTGTTGATCTTGCGAAAGGCTTTGATGCATTTTACGTAGCACATGGTTATAGCCCAGAGGCAAAATCGATGCTTGATAATAATGTAGTCGACAATATAAATGGTATGGAGTATGATGGCACACTTTTTAAACGTTCAAAAGACCGTGTTGCTCCACACAACTCGTATATTACGTCTGAAAATATATTAAATGGAGCAAAAAAAGTGGGCGCTTCAATGAGTTACCATGAAAAAGTACATGAGGCTTTTTATGAACCCGATGAACGTGGTAAAATAGGCAATGAAACAAGTCGAGTGGACATTTACTACGGAAATAGTGAGTATTTCCATAATTCGTATTTGTATGATAAGCAAAGTAATCGTTATGGACGACAATCGGCTGGCGTTGACACAAAGGATATGTTAACAGGCGACACATTATCATTTTCAAATGTTCTATTTTTTGAAATGAAACATCGAACGATTGATAATGAGGGGCGCCAAGAAATTGATTTAACTTCTGGTGGAGATGCGTATGTATTTCAAAATGGCTATATGAGAGAAGTCAAATGGGCTAATATTGATGGAATACCAATGGCTGTAGAAGAGTCTGGGGAGCTTGTGAAGCTAGTACCAGGGAAGTCTTGGGTTCATTTCGTACCAACTTCACCAGGGTTACAAGCAATGGTGAAAACGCAGCCTTAAAGGGAGGAAGATTGCATGCAAATCGAAAAAATTCGAGGGCATCAAACAGATCAATTATTTAAAGCAGTGTTAGAGCTGAAAGATATCGAAGAATGTTATAAATTTTTTGATGATTTATGTACGATTAGTGAAATTCAATCGTTGGCACAACGCTTTGAGGTTGCACATTTACTACGTTTAAAGAAAACCTACGAATCCATTAAAAAGGAAACAGGTGCAAGTACAGCAACTATTTCGCGTGTACGTCGTTGCTTTGATTATGGTAATGATACATATGATGAAATGTTAGGTCGTTTGTATCCAGATGAAAAACCGTTTCAAGCACCAAAATAATAGTAGGTAAAGAGGCTGGGTAGAGGTTCTGCTCAGTCTTTTTCATTTTTTTGTAGACATTCATAAGCTATACTTGTAAACGAATAGATAGATAATGATAGGTGGTAAAATAGATGGATTATTTAGAATGGAGACATGTGTTCAAGCTAGACCCAGCTAAAGAAATTTCTGATGAGGCGCTAGAAAAAATTTGTGAGTCAGGTACAGATGTTATTATAGTTGGCGGAACAGACAATGTAACTTTAGATGGTGTATTAGACTTGCTTGTTCGTGTAAGACGCTTTGAAGTACCGATAGCGCTAGAAATTTCTAATATTGATTCGGTAACACCAGGTTATGACTATTATTTCATTCCAACCGTGTTAAATAGTGATGATCCAAAGTGGATTAAAAATCTACATCATGAAGCAATTAAAGAATATGGAGATATTATGGTATGGGAAGAATTAGTCGCTGAAGGTTATTGTATTTTAAACCCGACTTGTAAAGTAGCAGAAGTAACGAATGCGAAAACTGATTTATCCATTGATGATGTTGTTGCTTACGCACGAATGGCTGAAAATTTCTTTAGACTACCTGTATTTTATGTAGAGTATAGCGGTACTTATGGTGATATTGAGGTTGTAAGTGCTGTTAAAAATGAACTGAAAAATACGCGACTGTTTTACGGTGGCGGCATTACATCTGCTCAGCAAGCAGCAGAAATGGCAAAATATGCAGATACAGTAGTAGTTGGTAATATTATTTACCAAGATTTAAAAGCTGCACTTGCGACTGTTAAGACTGTAAAAAATACGATATAATCTAAGAACAAATGTTTGTAAGGCGGTGCAAAATGGAGCATTTAACGAAAAACTTATTAGCAGGTATGAACCCTGAGCAGGAAAATGCGGTCAAAACAACTGAAGGACCGCTTCTAATTATGGCGGGTGCTGGATCAGGGAAAACACGTGTATTGACACATCGTATTGCATACCTAGTCATCGAAAAAGAGGTATATCCGTCAAAGATTTTAGCGATCACATTTACAAATAAAGCAGCACGTGAAATGCGAGAGCGTGTAGATGCCATTCTCGGTAACGGAACTGGCGATAGTATGTGGGTATCGACCTTCCACTCAATGTGTGTGCGAATTTTACGACGCAATATTGATCAGCTAGGGATATCACGTAACTTTTCAATTTTAGATTCGACTGATCAGCTATCAGTTGTTAAAAATGTGATGAAGGATGAAAATATTGACACGAAGCGTTTTGAACCGCGTGCGATTTTAAATGCGATTAGTTCAGCAAAAAACGAATGTATAACTGCGGACGATTATGCAGGTCAAATCAATGAAAATAATCCTTACGAAAAAACGATTGCTCGGGTTTATAAAGGTTATGAAAAAAGACTACGTCGCAATCAATCACTCGATTTTGATGATTTAATTATGACAACTATTACATTATTCAAGCGCGTACCAGATGTGCTTGAATACTATCAAAATAAATTCCAATATATCCATGTAGATGAATATCAAGATACGAATAAATCTCAATATTTACTTGTTCAGATGCTGGCCAAGAAATTTAAAAATATTTGTGTTGTAGGTGATTCAGACCAATCGATTTATCGTTGGCGTGGTGCGGACATTGGCAATATTCTTTCATTCGAAAAGGATTATCCAAGTGCTAAGGTCATTATGCTTGAGCAAAATTATCGTTCAACAAAACGCATCCTACAAGCAGCAAATGACGTCATTCAAAATAATACAACACGTTATCCAAAAGAACTGCGTACAGAAAATGCAGAAGGTGAAAAAATTGTGTTGTATAAATCATATAACGAGCAAGAGGAAGCACAATTCGTAGTACAAACAATCCAACAGCATATTCAAAAAGAAAATCGTTCATTTGATGACTTTGCGATACTCTATCGTACAAATGCACAGTCTCGTGTGATGGAGGAAGTGCTTGTTAAGTCCAATATGGCTTATCAAATAGTTGGTGGTACTAAGTTCTATGATCGTAAAGAGATTAAGGATTTACTTGCATACTTGCGCCTTATTGCCAATAATGATGATGATTTATCACTCGCACGTATTATTAATGAGCCAAAGCGTAGTATAGGTGCAACTTCCTTTGAAAAAATGGCGCGCTATGCGATTGAACAAGATCGCTCTATTTTTGATGCTATGAATGATCTTGTGTTCATGGGGCTTACCGGGAAAGCAGCTAATTCAGCTGAGCAATTTTATGCGATGATTAAAGGCTTTACAGAGATGCAAGAGTATCTATCGGTGACAGAAATTGTAGAGCAGGTTATTGACAAATCTGGTTATCGTGCAATGCTACAAAACGAAAAGACGATTGAAGCAGAAAGCCGCTTAGAAAATATTGAAGAGTTTTTATCAGTAACAAAGGCTTTTGAAGAGCGTAGTGAGGACAAGAGCTTAGTTGCCTTTTTAACAGATTTAGCGCTAATTGCAGATATTGATGCACTTGATAAAGATGATGCATCGAAGGGCAACATTATTTTAATGACGATGCATGCTGCTAAGGGTTTAGAATTCCCAATCGTCTTTATCATCGGAATGGAAGAAAATATTTTCCCGCACTCTCGTTCACTTGATGATATGGATGAAATGGAGGAAGAACGTCGTTTAGCCTACGTAGGAATAACACGTGCTGAGGAACGTTTATATTTAACGAGTGCACAAAGTCGTACAATTTTTGGTCGTTCTAGTTATAACAATGTGTCACGTTTCTTAGGTGAAATTTCGGAGGATATTACACAATCGGTTTCCAAAGCTGGTACGAAGCCTGAAGTTCCATTTGCCTCTAGCAATCGTTCAACAGGTGGCTATCAAAAACGTACACTTGGAGCAATTCAGAAAACACAACCTGCAACAGCTCGTTTACAAACAACTGGTGGAGACCAATTTGGTTGGAAGGCTGGAGACAAAGCAGTCCATAAAAAATGGGGAACAGGTATGGTTGTAAGTGTAAAAGGTGAGGGTGATAGTACAGAGCTAGATATTGCCTTTCCACAACCTATTGGTATTAAGCGATTACTAGCACAATTTGCACCTATTGAAAAAGGGTAAGCGGGGGAACTTAAATGAACGAAATTGAACAGCGCGTTGTGGAATTAAATAAATTGTTACATGAATACGGTCATGCCTATTATGTGTTGGATAAACCTGTCGTAGCAGATAGTGTTTATGATCAATTATTACATGAACTTATTGCATTAGAGGGAGCGAATCCGTCACTTATTTACCCAGATTCACCGACGCAGCGTGTTGGCGGAGCAGTGGTAGAAGGCTTTAAAAAGGTGACGCACGATTACCCTATGCTAAGTCTATCAAACGCTTTTAATGAAGAAGACTTACGTGAATTTGACCGTAAAGTGCGTCAAGCAATCGGTGATAAATTCTCCTATGTTTGCGAGCTGAAAATTGATGGTCTTGCCATTTCTTTAAAATACGAAAATGGCGTTTTTGTACAAGGAGCAACGCGAGGAGACGGTGTTGTAGGGGAAGATATTACAACAAATTTAAAAACGATTCGAGCAATACCTCTTCGATTGAAGGAACCACTTACAATTGAAGTACGTGGCGAGGCGTATATGCCTAAAAAATCATTTGAAAAATTAAATACCCTTCGTGCTGAAAATGGAGAAGAATTATTTGCTAACCCGAGAAATGCGGCTGCTGGTTCTTTACGCCAGTTAGATCCTAAAATAGCAGCAAGTCGTCAACTATCAACCTTTATTTATGCAATCGGGGGAGATGGCGAGGCATATGGTATTGACGGTCATGCAGAGATGCTCGATTATTTAGAGGGACTAGGCTTCCCATCAAACAAAGAGCGTCAACGCTGCTCAACGATTGAAGATGTACTAGCCTTTATCGAAAAATGGACTGAAAACCGTCCGGATTTAGCTTATGAAATTGACGGTATTGTTATTAAGGTGGATCGCTATGCGCAACAGGATGAACTTGGTTATACAGCAAAGAGTCCACGTTGGGCAATTGCCTATAAATTCCCTGCTGAGGAAGTAGTGACAACATTACTTGATATTGATTTAACGGTTGGGCGTACAGGTGTTGTTACACCAACAGCTATTTTATCGCCTGTTCAAGTAGCAGGTACGACGGTTCAACGTGCATCATTACACAATGAGGATTTAATCCGAGAGAAAGATATTCGACTAGGAGATACAGTCATTATCCGTAAAGCCGGAGACATTATTCCACAAGTTGTAGGTGTAATACTGGAGCAGCGCCCTGAGGACTCAGAGCCATATGTAATGCCTGAACATTGTCCTGTTTGTGATAGTGAACTTATTCGTATTGAAGGAGAAGTGGCATTACGTTGTGTAAATCCGGCATGCTTTGCACAAATTGCGGAGAGCATTAAATATTTCGTATCGCGTAATGCTATGAATATTGACGGTCTTGGTGATAAAGTCGTTGAGCAATTATTACGTGCAGATTTAATTCATGATATCTCTGATTTGTATCACTTAACTGTAGAACAGCTTGTCGAGCTTGAGCGTATGGGAGAAAAATCAGCGGCGAATTTAGTCAGTGCTATTCAGGCTTCCAAGGACAATTCGATGGAGCGTTTACTAATTGGATTAGGGATACGACATGTTGGTGAAAAAGCAGCAAAAATTGTTTCAGAGGAGTTTGGAACGATGGAAGCAGTTATGGCAGCAACAGAGGAGCAACTAGTGGCGATTCATGAAATTGGCGATAAAATGGCTTCATCGCTTGTCGAGTATTTTTCAAATGAGGATGCACGTGCAGTCATTGGGCGCCTTGCTGAAGTAGGCGTTAATATGACGTATAAAGGTAAAAAGATAGAGGTAGCTGTAGGGGATAATCCTTTTGCAGGTAAAACAATCGTATTAACAGGTAAACTTGAGCAATTGACACGTAACGAAGCAAAGGCGAAAATAGAAGAGTTAGGTGGTATTGTTACAGGCAGTGTCAGCAAAAAAACTGACCTTGTCATTGCAGGAGCAGAAGCGGGTTCTAAACTAGCAAAAGCCGAGCAATTAGGTATTGAAGTTTGGAATGAAGACAGCCTGATCGAACAACTTAACCTCGTCCAATAATGGATAAATATTATAGTTAAAGTATGCTGAATTGTCCTAGCCACTTGGTGGGAAGTAAAGGGATTTATATGTCTCCAGAGGTGGTATGGACAATACGTAGAGCAGAATTTTAATTTCAGTAAAGGAGTACTAAGATAATGAAGTCATTTCGACTCATTCCAGCAATTGTCGCTGCTGCAATGCTAGTCGGCTGTGTGCCTTCTAATAAGAAGGAGACAGAGCTTACACAGGAGACGCAACAGGAAAAAGCGGAAACAACAATTATTCCAAGCTTACAGATTGATGAATCATATTATAGAACGCTAACTCCTTACAAACAAAGTGCTAGCAGGGGATTAGTAGTTTCAAATATTTTTACAAAATATGATATGAAGGAAGTTGAAACAGGATTAATGCGTCTTTCTCAAAATGAGTTTGACACAGAAAACTACTTCTTCCAAGAGGGACAATATTTAGCGGAAAGCACAGTGACAGATTGGCTTGCACGTAGTTCACAAACGAAGGAAGGTTTAAATCCTCCAACGACGGACTCAATGTCAGCAGAAGAACGTGCAACAAAGGCTCCAATCTATTTATCACATATTGTTGAGCAAAATTATTTAACAAAAACTAGTGATAACAAAGTAAAATTAGGAGGTATTTCGATAGGGCTTTCCTTAAACTCTATTTATTACTATCAAAAAGAAAAATATGGGGAGTACTATGAGAAACCAATTTCAGAGGCAACACTAGTTGAGCAAGGAAAGAAAATGGCCGCTGAAATTGTGTCCCGCCTAAGAACTCGTGATGAATTGAAAGATATACCGATTGTAGTAGGCTTGTTTAAACAAAAAGCTCGCAATGACATTATTCCAGGAACGTATTTTAGCTATGGCGTAGCAAAAGCAGGACAAAACGACGTAGCTGATTGGAAAGGTATTGACGAAGAATACGTACTATTCCCAACGAGTGAATCACAGGACGTATACCGAGATGTTAGCAATAACTTTAAGAATTTTAAACAAGATGTAGATAAATACTTTTCTAACTATACTAGTGTAATAGGAACAGGCTTCTACCAAAATAAAAAAATTCAAAAGCTAACGATTGAAGTGCCTATCCAATTCTATGGCAAGTCTGAAATTATAGGCTTTACTCAATATTTAACAGGTGTTCTGATCAATCAATTTGATAACATCAATGTTGAAGTAAATATTACCTCAATAAACGGTCCAGAGGCGTTAATCGTAAAGAATTCCAGCGAAAAGGAACCTTACGTCCATATCTATTAATGTATAGTCAGCCTCGTGCTGACTATATTTTTTTCTGGCAAGAAAAATGAGATTTGATAATATTAGTTGGAAGAATTAATCAGAGTGATGGATAGACTCTGTAGAGTGACGGATAGAATAGCGAAAGTTACGGAAAGCCCCGCCGAAACGACGGATAGAAGGGCAATAGCGACGGAAAGATTCCCCGGAACGACGGATAAAGTCTTCGAAACGACGGAAAGAAAAAAGGGCGAAGGAAAGCCCCGCCGAAACGACGGATAGAAGGGCAAAAGCGACGGAAAGATTCCCTGGAACGACGGATAAAGTCTTCGAAACGACGGAAAGAAAAAAGGGCGAAGGAAAGCCCCGCTGAAACGACGGATAGAATAGCGAAAGCGACGGAAAGATTTCCCGGAGCGACGGATAAAGTCTTCGAAACGACGGAAAGAAAAAAGGGCGACGGAAAGCCCCGCCGAAACGACGGATAGAAGGGCAAAAGCGACGGAAAGATTCCCTGAAGCGACGGATAAAGTCTTCGAAACGAAGGAAAGCCTCGCCGACTCGACAAATAAAAGAGAGCACAGCGCACGATTCATACCCCACTCCCGAAAAGCGAAGTCTATATGAAGGACTCTAAAAGTAGTCCCTCAAGACAACACTTCGTCATAGTAGTGAAAGTTTCTTTATTTTTGGTGAAAGTTGTGATTTTTAATATGAAAAATGTTATGATTACTTGCATGGTTAACTTTATTCAACCCTATTGTTATCGACAAAAACAATGAATTGAGTGAGTATTCGGAGGTGTGAAAAATGGCAAAATTAACAAAAGAAGAAGTTAAACACGTTGCAAATTTAGCACGTCTTGCAATTACAGAAGAGGAAGCAGAGAAATTTGCTGAACAGCTTGGTAAAATTACAGACTTCGCAGAGCAACTAAATGAGTTAGATACAACGAATGTTGAACCAACAACTCATGTTTTACCACTAGTAAACGTAATGCGTGAAGATGTGGCAACAAAAGGCTTAGACCGTGAAGTAATGATGTTAAACGTAAAAGAACAAGAAGATGGTCAAGTAAAAGTACCAGCTATCATGTAATACTAAAACATAGGAGGATTCCTCATGACGTTATTTGAACGTTCAGCAAAGGAGCTACAAGCTGACATTAAAGCGGGTAAGCTAACAATCGCTGATTTAACAAAAGAAGCATACGAACGTGTTGCGAAGCTTGACAGCGATGTACAAGCTTTCCTTGCTTCAAACGAAGAAAAAGCAACTGCACAAGCAGCTGAAATGGACAAAGTGCCATTTGAAGAGCGTGGACCACTTTTTGGTCTTCCAATCGGTGTTAAAGACAACATCGTGACAGAAGGTTTAGAAACAACTTGTGCTTCTAAAATTCTAGAAGGCTTTATGCCAATTTACGATGCGACAGTAGTTAAAAAACTACGTGATGCTGGTATGGTCACTATCGGTAAATTAAACATGGACGAGTTTGCAATGGGTTCTTCAAATGAAAACTCGTACTATAAAACAACAAAAAATCCATGGAACTTAAACCACGTACCAGGTGGATCTTCAGGTGCATCTGCAGCAGCAGTAGCAGCAGGTGAAGTACCATTCTCACTTGGTTCTGATACAGGTGGTTCAATCCGTCAACCAGCAGCATATTGCGGTGTTGTAGGGATGAAGCCTACATATGGTCGTGTATCTCGCTTTGGTTTAGTTGCATTTGCATCTTCTTTAGATCAAATCGGGCCAATTACTCGCAATGTTGAAGACAACGCTCTTTTACTTGAAGCAATTGCAGGATTAGATTCAAACGATTCAACTTCTGCAGACGTAGAAGTACCAAACTACGCAGCAGCACTTACAGGTGACGTAAAAGGCTTACGTATCGCTGTGCCAAAAGAATTCCTTGGTGAAGGTGTTGGCGAAGCAGCACGTCAATCAGTGCTTGAAGCATTAGAAGTATTAAAAGGCTTAGGTGCTACAGTAGAAGAAGTATCACTTCCTCATTCGAAATACGCACTTGCAGCATACTATATTCTTTCTTCTTCAGAAGCGTCTTCTAACCTTTCTCGTTTTGACGGTATCCGTTATGGTTTCCGTGCAGAAAATGTTAATAATTTGATGGACCTTTATAAAGAAACACGTGCACAAGGCTTTGGTGATGAAGTAAAACGTCGTATCATGCTTGGTACTTACTCACTAAGTGCAGGTACGTATGATGCTTACTACAAAAAAGCTCAACAAGCACGTACACTTATCAAAGCAGACTATGACAAAGTATTTGAAGACTTTGACGTAATCATTGGACCAACTTCTCCAACACCAGCATTTAAAATTGGTGAAAACGTTAATGATCCAATGACGATGTATGCAAATGATATTTTAACGATTCCTATGAACTTAGCTGGTGTGCCAGCCATTTCAATTCCATGTGGCTTTGAAAATGAACTGCCATTAGGCTTACAAATTATCGGTAAATACTTCGATGAAGCAACAATTTACCGTGTAGCTCATGCTTTTGAACAAGCAACGGAGTTCCATAAACAAGTTCCTCAAATTTGGGAGGGAAAATAACATGAACTTTGAAACAGTCATTGGTTTAGAAGTACACGTTGAGTTAAAAACGAACTCAAAAATCTTCTCACCAGCACCAGCTCATTTCGGTGCTGAACCAAATGCAAATACTACAGTAATCGATTTAGGTTATCCTGGTGTTCTGCCAGTACTAAATAAAAATGTTGTTGATTTCGCAATGCGTGCAGCACTTGCACTTAACATGGAAATCGAACAAGAAACAAAATTTGACCGTAAAAACTACTTCTATCCAGATAATCCGAAAGCTTATCAAATTTCTCAATTCGATAAGCCAATCGGTAAAAACGGCTGGATTGATATCGAGGTTGACGGCTATACAAAACGTATCGGTATTACGCGTCTTCATATGGAAGAAGATGCAGGGAAGCTTTCTCACTCTGGTGACCACTCTTTAGTTGACTTTAACCGTCAAGGTACACCACTTGTAGAAATCGTTTCTGAGCCAGATATTCGTACAGCAAACGAAGCGTATGCTTACCTAGAAAAATTAAAATCAATTATCCAATATACAGATGTATCTGACTGTAAGATGGAAGAAGGTTCACTACGTTGTGACGCCAATATTTCAATTCGTCCTTATGGTCAAGAAGAATTTGGTACAAAGACAGAGCTTAAAAACCTTAACTCTTTCAACTATGTTCGCCGTGGTATAGAGCACGAGGAATTACGCCAAGCTGATGTCCTTCTTTCAGGTGGGGTAATTGACCAAGAAACTCGTCGTTTCGATGAAAAAACAGGTAAAACAATTCTTATGCGTGTGAAAGAAGGAACAGACGATTATCGCTACTTCCCAGAGCCAGACTTAGTTCGTCTATCGATCTCTGATGAATGGTTAGAGCGAGTAAAATCAGAAATTCCTGAGCTTCCAGATGCTCGTAAAAAACGCTATGCTGATGAATTAGGCTTAACACCATATGATGCAGGAGTTCTTGTTATTTCAAAAGAAATCTCAGACTTCTTCGAGGCTATGATAGTTAAAGGTGCAGATGCAAAGCTTTCAGCAAACTGGCTTATGGGTGATGTTTCTGCATACCTAAATGCAGAACAAAAAGACCTTAAAGATACTGCATTAACGCCAGAAAACCTTGCGGAAATGGTGAAATTAATCACTGACGGTACAATTTCTTCTAAAATCGGTAAAAAAGTATTTGCTGAATTAGTAGAAAATGGCGGTTCCGCAGCAGAAATCGTTAAAGCAAAAGGTTTAGTTCAAATTTCTGATGAAGGTGCATTACTTGCTATCGTTACAGAAGTTCTAGACAACAATGCACAATCAATCGAAGACTTCAAAAACGGTAAGGATCGCGCTATCGGCTTCTTAGTTGGCCAAATTATGAAAGCTACTAAAGGTCAAGCGAACCCGCCAATGGTCAATAAATTATTACAACAAGAAATTGCAAAACGTTAATTGCAATAACAGCAGAAGGCCAAGAGAGCAAATTTTTAAATAGACTAAACTAATAAGAGGATATTATGTTCAATATATGAGCATATATCCTCTTTTCTTATGCATATTAGATTTGTTATTTAGATATCTAAAATATAGTTTAATATGTACAATATACAGGTTTATTTTAGAGGGTGTAACCCACAGCGGGAGAAGTAGTAAAGTCTTACAATCAATGATTAAAATTTAGGGGGATGTTATGAGGGTACAAGAGGTTCTTATTGAGGATAATAAAAAGAGATACATATTACTAGATCGCGTGGGATTCCCCGTGATGCCAGTTATGAAGTATATAAAGTATTTAGATAATACTAAAAAAAGTCCTAATACTCAAAAAACATATTGTTATTCCTTGAAGCATTATTTTACCTATTTAGAAAAAATGAATAAAGATTATCGTTATATTAGGTTAGAAGATTTAGTAGATTTTGTGGGGTGGTTAAGAAGCCCTTATGAGAGCACGAAAGTTACTCCTCTTCAGAAAGCAGCAGTAGTAAAGCGAACGGAAAAAACAATTAACCTTACAATTACAGTTATAGCAAACTTCTATGACTACCTATTCCGAAACGAAGAAGTACAAAAAGACGTGATGGAAAAGTTGATGAAACAGGTGTTTACAGGGGGGAACTCACGTTACAAAAGTTTCTTACATCATGTAAATAAGGATAAGCCATCAATCAAGAACATACTGAAATTAAAAGAACCACGCAAAAGAGTAGATACTCTCACTAAAGAACAAGTACAACAAGTATTACAAGCAACCACCAATATACGTGATACATTCCTCATTCAATTATTATTTGAAACGGGTTTACGGATTGGAGAAGCACTAGCTCTTTATATGGAGGATTTTATTTTTGACCATCAAAAAGGGCATCGAATTCGTTTGATAGATCGTGGAGAATTAGAAAACGGTGCTATGTTAAAGTCTGGAGAACGGGAAATTTATGTGTCACAATCTTTAATGGATAAATTTGATGATTATTTGTATGAAGTGATTGATGAATTAGATTTGGATACAAATTTTGTTTTTGTAAAACTGCGAGGAAAAGGTGTAGGAAAGCCAATGGAATATTGGAATGTAGAATCCCTATTTAAGCGTTTGAAAAAGAAAACAGGGATAAACTTACACCCTCATTTATTTCGACATACACATGCTACAATCTACTATCAAAAAACAAAGGATATTAAACAAGTACAAGAACGATTAGGACACTCTCAGATTCAAACAACAATGAACCTGTATCTACATCCTTCCGATGAAGATATTCGAGAAGGTTGGAAAAAGGCGCAATCTGAATTTGACCTAAAGAAAAATAACTAAAAGGAGTTACTGGATGAAACAAATTAAGAATGTTGTGGGAGAAATAGTCTCTCATGAAGGTTTACAAAGAGAATTATCATTTTATTTTGAAAAAACAATACATGAGAATGGCTCTGTTTCCAAAGAACAAATAAACAATCCCTATTTCTTAATCAACGATAAATGGAACATTAACTTTTTAGGTGAAATCAAACAGTTCGAAGAAATAGTAGCACGCTATAAATATTCTTGTAAAAACATTCATTTTCAATTGAATAATCCTTCGATCAATTTAGAAGTGAAATATGTTTATTATCAACAACTTTTTAACGATTTATGGACAATCAATAATATCTTTTCTCTTCAAAGTATATTAAAAAGAATGACAGAATTCATTAACGAAAATTATCCGAAACTCTCATCCTTGTTAGACTTGGACATTGACAAAGCAGAACGAGAATATTTGTTTTGGTTAAATAAAAAGGGGATTAAAACTCAAAGAATTAAGAAAAGAGTGCTTAGCAAAGATAGTGTTACAAAAACACCCGTAGCAGTTTTTTTGAGAACTATCTATTCAGCATTATTTAGATTTACTGATAATCGAGAGGAATGGGAAAAAGACAAATGGGATGTTCGCATTTTAAATGATAAATACGATATTTATTACAGCAAAAGTGTACCCAATCATTACATGGACTTCTCGATGATTGATAAAAGAATTCGTGAACCAGTTAAAAGATATTTTAAACAACGATTACTAAGTAAAAATAGATTCTCTTGGGGTACAGCACGTCATAATCTTCTTCATTTATCGAATTTTTTCGTATTTATCTTTTCCAAAGAAACAACGTGGATGGATATAAAGAACTTAAAACGTTGTCATATTGAAGAATATATTGAATATTTGAATGAATACGTTAAAAATAATCTGAAAAGGCGTGACGCACATCCTGAACACTATGTATCTAGGTCAATGTCAATCTTACAAAAGTTTATTGCAGATATTCAACGATATGAGTATGAAATAGCTCCCGAAGCTCATGCGAAATTATTGATCTTTCCGGGCGATAAACCAAAGCTCAGAAAAAAATCAATTAATGTGATAGATTACATCCCTGATTTTGTATTAGAACAACTCTTTCTTTATATTGATAACTTGCATAAAGATGTTGTCCCTGTTGTTTGGATAGCCTATAAAACAGGACTTAGAATATCAGATGTATTAGGTTTAACCTCGAATTGCCTAGTAAAACTCAATGGTCAATACTCTATTGAAACAGATATTGAGAAAACCTATGTGAAAGGACATCGGATTCCGATTGATAATGAATTAGCAGATATGCTTGCTGTTTTAATTGAGAAATCAAAAGAACTGAGCAATCAAGACAACAATCCTGACGATTATATTTTCGTTCGTTATCGTGGTCAACGAAAAGGGAAACCATTTGACCAAGGGTTTATTAGAGAGGAACTGAATGTATTAGCAAAGCAAAAAAATATTACTGACGAAAACGGTAACCTGTTTCACTTCAAAACCCATCAATTCAGGCATACTTATGGAGTAAAAATGTTGAACGGTGGTGCGGATATTCTAACGGTACAAGAGTTATTGGCACATTCATCCCCCGAAATGACATTACGATATGCAAAGCTATTGGATGATACGAAAAGAAAAGCGTTTGAATCAGTCATAAAACAAGGTGTTTTCAGCTTTGACTTAAATGGTGAAGTCCAAGAAATTAAAGTAGGAGAAGATATTCCTACAGATATAATAGATGCTTTATGGCAGGATCAAAAGCTAAATGCGATGGACAACCCTTATGGTACGTGTCACGCTCGTTTGAACGGAAATTGTCCCTATATGGAAGCACCACCTTGTCTAACTTGTGGTGATAATCAAACCCCATGTAGAGACTTAGCGGTAGGTTTTTCAGAGTTAGATCATCAAAAGTATGAACTTCACGTTAAAACAGCTACAAAAGCAATTGAAATAGCAAAACAAAGAGGTCGTGAAGATATAGTCGAGAAAAATGAACAAAATCTACAACGTTATCAAAACATTTTAAATACCATCCAAGAAGGGAATGTTATCTTTGGTAGACAAGACCGGATGAAAAGAAAGTTAGGTGTTAAAAATGTCTGATTATGATCGATCTGCTCATTTGAAAGCTATTCATTCCAAAAGAAAAGCTAACACACATCAAAAAGTAGATGAAGCCATTAAAAGGCTTATAAAAGCGAATGAACGAATAAATTTTAATAGTGTGTCTGGTGAGGCTGATGTATCAAAAGCAACACTTTATAACAACAAGTACATCCGTTCGAGAATAGAAACACTACGAACTCAACAATTACAAGTGCCTACACCGAAACAAGTAAAGCGAGAAATGAACGAAAGTAACAAGGATGCACTTATTGCATCCCTAAAAAGAACAAATCAAAAGTTGGAAGATGAAAACAAGCAACTAAGAAAACAGCTGAAAGTTGCTTACGCAGAGGTTTATAAAAAGTTATAAAGGAGAACCTTCTTGTTCAACTAACGAGGCAGGATAGTCGAAAAAGGAATTAATGTATCCGAACAGGACACACTAACCTTAAATAATATTTAAGGTGATGAAATTGAATAAAAATATTCCTCTTCTATTGATTTTATTTAGTATATTTAATTGTGGGGTGTATTACGGAACAGTAAATGCAAATCCGAACGACACTCCACCTTCTTTTGAGGAAAGGTTCACAGAAGCTGGTTATAAATCTGTAAAAGCAGCAGTAAAGGAATTTGAAAATCATTTTAAATGTGATGTAAAGCTACCTAAAATGTTACCTTCAATTTCTTTCACACATCAATTCGGAAGGTTTTTTGAAGATAAAAACTATAATGTGAATGATTCTTTGGAAATTAGGTTTGTTAATAAAGATATAAGAGAAAATATCTTTAAAATTGACATTCGTCCTTCAAAAAATAAATTGTACTTTAAAGATAAACTGAACTTAAATGGTAAGGAGTATACACTTCAAGATGGTACTAAAGGTATTTATTTTGAAGACCGATTATTTAATTTTTTTGTCTTTGAAAAGAATAATTTGCAGTATATGTTTGGGGTTTATAATAAAATAGCCAATACAGAAACACCTGACATATTAGTCAGAATAGCTAATTCAATTGATTAACTTCTTCAGTTAAAGCCCAATAGTTGTCTTCTTCTTCCGGGGGCTTCGTGCAACAAAAAAAATCTAATAAGCTTCCCAAATTAAAGTTAGGTAGCAAAATACCATATTGAATTGAGTGTTTTGTTTTGGCTGTTTATGATCAGTATGCCTAAACCTTGCTTTGGGAAGCTTTTTTCTCCATCAACATTTGAATGAATGTTTATTTTTACCCTTATTTATTTGGATTTCGATTGATAAATTCAATAATATCACTTTTCATAAAAGATATAGCATAATCGTAGTAAAAGTAACGGTCAATTTCCCCATTATTTAATGCTTTATCTAGTGCTTCAAATTTTTTTCCGCTAGGTATAATATCAATTGTTGGGGATAGATATCACGTTTTTCGGCAATTTCAGATATGGTTTTGCCGCTATTCCATTCAGACCTGTATTCTTTTTCACTTATATCAAGGAACTGGTAAAGTTTATCGTAATCATATTTATAATGAAATGTTTGGGGAACTTTTCTCTCATAAATATCTTTAAATTCTTCGTTGTTTTTATTAGCAAAGACTCCAACAACATTACCAGTTAGATTCAAGGTAACAAAAGCTATTAATACTAATACAAAAATTCTTTTCATCTTTCTAACCCTCCATTTTTTCACCAATATTATTCCCGTTGGACTGTTATTAATACGTTTTGAATAAATGATGGTTATTACTGATGGCTTACTGAATTGGATACAAAATGGTACTAAAAATCCCTTGCGTTAACTATAGATTATTGAGTTGCATAGGCAACTCTTTTTTTATTGAACTAACGGTGCAGTTTAGTTGAACAAGCAATGTCAATTTAAATTTAATGAAGCTGGGTATACTACACCTAAAATACATTGAGGTGTTAGAAAATGACCAGATTTATTTCACTATTGTTGATTTCATTTTGTTTGTTTTTTTTCTTGACCATATATGCAACAGCAAACGATAAACCCAGTCCTTATGAAGAAATTTATCCTGAAATAGGTTACAAAACTGTGGAAGCTGCATCGGAAGATTTTGAACAACATTTCAAACAAAAACTTAAGCTTCCGCTTAGGGTACCACCAATAAGCTTTACACATCATTTTGGTAGGTTTAATGATTTAGATGGCGATATTAATGACTCATTTGAAGTGACGTTTATAAATGATCAATTATCCGAAAATCATTATAAAATTAACGTTCGACCGATAAAGAATAATATTCCTATAAGAGAGAAATACGTGGTAAAAACCTTTGAATTAAAAAATGGAAGTGTAGCCACTTATATGACTATTTCAGGATTTAATGTGCTTGTTTTCGAGAGAGATGATTGGCAGTATATGCTAAGTATTGATAAACGAGTATCAGATAAAGTTACTCCTGAAACCTTGATAGATATAGCCAATTCAATTGATTATTGATTCAAATTGGAAGTTATGTTATTCAACTAAACCAGCTAATAGATTGTCAATAAAAATCTTTTAAATTAATAAACACTTCATGCTATACTAAAAAGCGCAACCCAAATAACCCTCCGAATTCAATTTGGAAGGTTTTTGTTGTATTTGAAAATGCTGTTACTACATAGTTTCTT